>DASZFX010000239.1:0-14151 GCA_035939375.1 Roseiarcus sp. | reverse complement strand
GGGCTTGCTGCAACGGGTCGGTCACGTCGTCGCCGGCCCAGGCGAATTCGAGGTCGGGCGCGCCGAGACAGATTTGGATCACCCTGTCGAGCGCGTCCTTGATCCAGGCGCGCATCGGCGCAAGGCCCTCTTGCGTTGCTTGCAGGCGCAGCGTCTCGGCCGTCGCGCGATTGACCGTGCCGACGAAAGGCGAGACCGGCACCGAGAAGGCGTGGCAAATCAGCCGCGCCAGCCACTCGTCGTACTGGTCCTTCAGCGGCGGCTGGCGAGCCTCTTGCAGCTTGAAATCGGACGGCATGAACTTCAGCATGCGCCGCCGGCTGAGATTGCCGACCATCAAGGCGTCGAAATACTCCTGGAACTGGGTGATCTGGTCGAACGTCCACTCTTTAGGGAGGGTCGCGAAAGAATCTGGAATCGATCCCGCCCGGTAATATTCCAGCGTCGCCACATCGCGCCGCAACGCGATATTGACGGTGAGCGCAATCTGCTCGACCGGGCTCATGCCATAGAGGCGATGCACGCGCGCATTCCGCGGCAGGTACATCAACTCCTCGGCGGGAAAGTTCGCCGCCGGCACGCCGTGGAGCACCTGTTGATAGGCTGGATCGGGCGGCTCGGGCGTGCGGCCATCCTCGCCGATCAGCGGGAAAATCGTCGCGCCGTCGACGATATCGAGGCTGAAGAGTGCGCCGCCGCGAGCGACGCGGGGATAGATGGTCGCTGCGTCGATGACCAGCATGTCCTCGAGCAGGATGCGCAGCCACGCGGCGAAGGAATGGCGACGATCGGGGCGGGCGAGAAAGGCGAGCGCGGCTTTGATGCGGGCGTCCGCGTCGGCGGCGGGGCTTCTCGGATCGCGCGGGCGGACCGTATAGTTCAACCCCGCGATCTGATCCTTACGCGTTTCAATGACCGCGCGGAGCAGCGGCAGAGCGTCGGCGAGGGCGCGCAATTCGGCAAAGCCGATCGCGGCGCTGGCGCGCGGCGTATAGGAGACATTGGCGCCGAATGGATAGTCGAATTGGCGGCCCTTGACCTCGGGCGGCGCCATTGGTTTCAGCGGCTGTAAGGGCCCGAACCAGTTTTGCGGGGCAACGCCCGTGATCGCAAAACGCGCCGCCGCGGCGAGCCGCGCGATCAGGCTTTGCGGCAGCGCCCTCACGCTCCCTTCATCGCTCATCGCGCTCCCCTCTCAGTGTCTTTTCGTCGGCCTGATCTTTTTTCGAAATCGACGGCGCTCTATAAAAAGCGGTCGCGCCCGGGCTCTTCGATGATTCGACGCCTTCTGACCGCTCTGCTTCCAGCGTTCGCTCTCGCCGCGACGCCCGCCGTCGCCGGCCCAGCATGGACCTTCTGCGTCGCCTCGGCGCTCGGCTCGAAAGACGTCTGGATCACCGGCCCTCTTTTCACCTCGACGGATCGCGACAAGCTGGAGGACCAGTTAAAGAGCCTGCTCGAGCGTCAGGGCCATTCGCGCATCGTCGCGCAATGTCCTTCGCCCTCGGAGGACAAGCCCGCTGTGGTGAACGCGCAGACGAAAGCGGAAGAGTTCAATCGCAAGCTCGGCTCGACTCTGCACGGCGTCTCGGCGCGCGAATTTCCGCCGCGTCCATGATCTTTCAGCGCTTGCGCGCCGCCTCGCGATAGAACTCAACCATGCCGGCGCTGCCGCCGCCGCCGATGAGATCGGCGATCGCCCAGACCAGAGCGTCGGCGCGATCGGGCGAATAGCCGGCCGAACGGGCGTCGAAATCGGGCGTCAGCGCGCAAAGCTGATCCTCGAGCTTGGCGAAGGCGCCCACGTGATGCACCAGGCCGCGCTCATAGGCCGCGGCGACCGGCTCGGCGCGCAAGTATTTGCCGCGCGTCGCCGTCACCAGCCGCACCGGCAGATTGGCGTCGCATTGGCGCAGCACGTCGGCGACCATTTCGCCGCCGTTGTTGGATTCGGCGACGACGCGGTTGGCGCGGTAGCGTCGATAGGCCGCCGCCACCCGCGCCGACCAACCCGCCGGCGTATCGCCCTGGCTGGAGAGATCGGCGAGCACGTAGATGTCGCCGTTTTCGGCGCGCGCCGCGACGATGACGCCGCATTCGTCGGCCCGTGCGCCGGAAATCGCCGGCGGATCGACGGCCACTACGATCTCGCGAAACTCGCGCGGCGCGCTGGCGCCGGGAACGCGCCAACGTTCGATCAATTCCCGCGTCCACAGCGCCCCTGGCGTCTCCTCGAGTATTTCGGCGAAGATTTCCTGCTGACCGAGGCGACGACCGGCGTAACGCTCGGCGATCCTCTTGATGAAGGCTCTGGCAAGGAAATCGCGATTGTCGAATGTCACGCCGCGCGTGACGACGGCGTCGCGGTCGGCAACGAGGTCCCTGATGATCTTGATCGGCCGCGGCGTCGTGGTGACGACGACCTGCGGCCTGTCGCCGACGCGCAGGCCCAGCAAAGCCTGATCAAAGGTCTCAGGGTAGCGCCAGGCGGCGAGCTCGTCGCACCAGAGTTTCATATGCTGCTCGCCGCGCAACCGATCGGGCTCCTCGGCTGAAAAGAGCAAAGTCATCGAGCCGTTCGGCCAGGTGAGGCGGCGCGCCGAGCGCGCATAGGTCGGCCGCTCGGCGCGGCGGCAGCAGGCGAGCACGCCCGATTCGCCAAGCACCATCACGTCGCGTACGTCCGCCGCGGTGGCGCCGATCAGGTTCACCGGCGAATATTTTTGCGCCCATTGCCGTACCGTCTCGGCGCCGGTGCGGGTCTTGCCGGCGCCGCGGCCGGCAAGGATGAGCCGCCAGGTCACCCATTCGCCGGGCGGCGGCAGCTGATCGTCGCGCGCCCAGGCCCGCCAGCTGAAGAGGAGCTCGTCGCATTCGCCCTGCGTCAGACGCGCCAGCCGACGCAGCCGCTCCATCGGTCGCAGCGCAATCAGGTCGCGGATATGACGGACGACGACGGGTCGGGCGCCCTCAGGCGCCTGCGGATTCATCTGCTGACCGGCGATCGGTTTCGTCCTCGCCCGCAGCGCGGCGCGCATCGACGTCGGAAAGTTTTTGCAGAATGCGTTCGCGCGCGTCGTATTCGGAACCGGCTGAGGCGGACGCGGGAGAGAACCCTTGATAGCGGTCCAACCGGTCGAGCGTCTTCAGAATGCGGTCGATGGCGCCAAGCTCGCCGTCATTCGCCTTTTCGATCAGGGCCTCGATCATCTGCTCGAGCCGCGCGATCTGCTGCTTGGCGAAATCTTCGGCCGCGAGAGGCGCCTTGCCCTGAGCGACGACGGCCTTGCGCCGCGGCGCGTTCGAGGCCTGCTTGCGCGTTCGCCCCGCTTTTGACGCGACGCGACTTGACGACAGGCGGCATGGCGCTTCTCCGAGGCTCGGCGAGGGGCAAAAACAAAAACTCGCCGGCTGGGCCAGACGAGCTTGTTCGGCGAGAGGGCGGCGGCGACGGGCTCGACTCCCTCCATCTCCACTGTGCATGAATATGCCGTTAGCGGCGTAAACGTGCAATCTTTTGTTGCGAAAAATCGTCAAAAATTGGCGATTTATCATTGAATAACAATGATTTGCGGCGAACGCAACAAGCGCCGTTCCCATCCTCGCAGGGCTTCAAACGCGGCGCTTGAAGCCAAGCTCGACGATGCTCCAAAGCACAACGGCGAGCGCGGTCGCGTCGAGCAACAGGGTCAGCCAATGCGGCGCCAATCCTTCCGAACGCGGCTCGTACCAATTGGCGGCGGCGGCGAAAAAGATCGCGAAAGGCGCCGCGCCCGCCAAGGCCTCCGGTCTGCCCAGATCGGCGAATCTTTTGGCGCTGACGAAATATTGCGCAACTGCGCAAAGCAGCACGACGAAGGCGTAGATGACGAGATAGATATATCGCGCCGCGACGCCGAGATCGACCAGGCCTTGCGTAGGCTCGCGCGCCTCGCGGGGCATCATCGCGATCCAGATCGAGGTTAGCACGATCAGGATCAAAGTCGGCGGCAGGCTGGCGAGCGCCCATTCGCGCCGACCGATCGCGCCCTCGCTCCGGCGATAGAGGAAATCGAGACGCGCTCTCGTCGGAAAGTTCATCAGTCGCGCAGCAATTCGTTGATGCCGGTCTTGGCCCGGGTCTGCGCGTCGACGGTCTTGACGATCACCGCGCAATAGAGCGATGGCCCGGGCGAACCGTCCGGCAGCGGCTTGCCGGACATGGAGCCTGAGACCACGACAGAAAAAGGCGGGACATAGCCGATGTGGACCTTGCCGCTCGCACGGTCGACGATTTTGGTCGAAGCCGAGATGAAAACGCCCATCGAAACGACCGACCCTTCGCCGACGATCACGCCTTCGACGATCTCCGAGCGAGCGCCGATGAAGCAGTTGTCCTCGATGATCGTCGGATTGGCCTGCAGCGGCTCCAGCACGCCTCCGATGCCGACGCCGCCCGACAAATGCACGTTCTTGCCGATCTGCGCGCAGGAGCCGACCGTGACCCACGTATCGACCATCGTATTGGCGTCGACATAGGCGCCAACATTGACGAAGGACGGCATCAACACCGCGCCCGGCGCTATGAAGGCCGAATGGCGCACGATGGCGCCCGGCACGGCGCGGAAGCCTGCCGAGGCGAACCGATTGGCGCTCCAACCGGCGAATTTGGATTCGACCTTGTCGTACCAATGCGCGCCGCCCGGTCCGCCGGGGATCATCGCGCTGTCGTTGAGACGGAACGACAAGAGCACGGCCTTCTTGAGCCATTGGTTGACGACCCAGGCCTTTGCGCCCGCCGCGCCCGGCGCCTTTTCAGCAACGCGCAATTCGCCGGCGTCGAGCATGTCGAGCGCCTTGTCCACGGCCTCGCGGATTTCGCCGGAAGTCTGGGAATTGATCGTCGAACGGTCCTCGAAGGCCTGTTCGACGATGGATTGAAGACGCTGGTGGGACATGGGAGATTCTCAAACGCGATCGGAGGCGCGACGTTTCCGCGCCGAGCGTCGCGTTGTCAATGGTTAAGGTCCCTTGGGTTAAGGTCCCTTGGGTTAAGGACCAAAGGTCCCTCGCCCGGCGAAGCCAGGAGAGGAAAGGCGCCTTACCGCACCAACACGTTGCGGAACTGCCAGGGATCGGCTGGGTCGATGTCCTCGGGGAACAGACCCGGCCGGTCCTTCAGCGGCGTCCAGTCGGTGTAGACGCCAATGACCGGGCCGAGATAGGGAAGCTGCACTTCGAGGCAGCGCCGGTGGTCCATTTCGTCGGCCTCGACGATGCCGGCCATCGGGTTTTCAAGCGCCCAGACCATGCCGGCGAGCACCGCCGAGGTCACCTGCAGGCCGGTCGCGTTCTGGTAGGGCGCGATTTCGCGCGTCTCCTCGACCGAAAGTTGCGAGCCGTACCAATAGGCGCCGCGTTGATGGCCATAGAGCAGAACGCCGAGTTCGTCGATCCCGTCGAGAATCTCCTTTTCCCCGAGGATGTGATGCTCGTCCTGCACGACCCCGGCGCGACCGAAGAGTTCATGCAGGGAGAGCACCGCGTCGTCGCAAGGGTGATAGGCGTAGTGGCAGGTCGGCCGATAGACCGCCGCGCCGCCCGCGTCGCTGAGGGTCAAATAATCGGCGATCGAGATCGATTCGTTATGCGTAACGAGAAAGCCGTATTGGCCGAGCGCGGTCGGCGTCCATGACCTGACGCGCGTATCGGCGCCAGGCTGATTGAGATAGATCGCGGCGCCGCAGCCCGTCTTGTGCGCGCCGGCGTTGCTGGGCGCCCATCGCTCGTGCGTGCCCCAGCCGAGTTCGGCCGGTTGCATCCCCTCCGAGAGAAAGCCCTCCACCGACCATGTATTGACGAAGACATTGCGCGGCTTCGGCGACTTGGCGCGCTGCGTGTCCCGCTCGGCGATGTGAATGCCCTTGACGCCGAGACGCTGGGCGAGCCTGCCCCACTCTTCGCGGGTCTTCGGCTCGCCGCCCTTGTCGCCGAGATCGGCTGACAGATTGATCAGCGCCTGTTTGACGAACCACGACACCATGCCGGGATTGGCGCCGCAACAGGAGACTGCGGTCGGTCCGCCGGGTTTGCGGCGACGCGCTTCGAGCACCGTCTCGCGGAGCGCGTAGTTGGAGCGCGTCTCCGGCCCGAGACTCTTGTCGAAGTAGAAGCCGGGCCAGGGTTCGACGACGGTATCGATGTAGAGCGCGCCGATCTCGCGACAATGCTCCATTATGGCGAGCGAAGACGTGTCGACCGACAGGTTGACGCAAAAGCCTTGGCCGCCGCCAATGGTGAGATATTTCGTCAGGACCTCGCGATAATTCTCCCTTGTGATCGCAAGATGCAGGAAGGCGAGGCCGCGCTCGTCGATGAGGCGCCGATCGGAATCGTCGGGGTCGATGACGATGAAGCGGCTCTTGTCGTAATCGAAATGGCGCTCGATGAGCGGCAGGGTTCCCTTGCCGATCGAACCAAAGCCGATCATGACGATCGGCCCGTCGATTCGCCCATGCCGTGGCCATTCAGTCATCGCCTGCCCCAAAAAGGTCGAGAGATCGCCGCGCGGCGGCGCCGGCGCGGCTTAAGAGCAAGCGCTGGGCCGCTCGTCAATAGGCGGGCGGCACGGTCGACGATGATGGCGCCATGATGACGATTGCGTGACGCTCGTCCCAGGCGTTTGATCGATTCGGGGCGGCGCCCGAGCCTCAATCCAGAGCTAAAGGCCCGCCGCTCCGCCGTCCGAGCGCGGGTCATGCGCGGCTTCGATCGCGCCCTTGGCGCCACGGACCAGCATTCCGGCATGGCCGAAAGCGTCGGCAAGCGGCGTCGCAGTCCATTGGATCGGGTGTCCGGCCGCGATGAGGGCTTGGCCGACGCCGTCATCGAACTCGCCTTCCAGCTTGACCGTCGCGGACTGCGCCCCCCAGGTGCGCCCAACCAGGAATCGCGGCGCCGCCAACGCGGCTGCGACGCCTTCGCCGAGGCGATAGCGGCTAAAAACCTGCGCCTGGAATTGCGGCTGGCCGTCGCCGCCCATCGAGCCATAAGAGATGAGCCGCCCGTCATCGAAGAAGGCGAGCGGCGGGTTCAGAGTATGAAAGGGCCGCCGCCCGGGCTGCAGCGGATTGACGGCCTTCGGGTCGAGCGAGAAGGCGAGGCCGCGATTGGCCATCAGCACGCCGGTCCGCGGCAGCACGCAGCCCGAGCCGTATTCCCAATAGGTCGACTGGATGAACGAGACCGCGCGCCCACCGGCGTCGATTGCGCCCATCCAGACGGTGTCGCTCTCGCCGCGCCCCACCGGCCCGGGCGCAGCGCGGGCTCTATTGATCGCCGCCGCCTCGCGATCAAGCGCTTCGGCCTTGAGAAAGTCCGTGGGATCATGAGCGAGACGGTCGAAATCCGTCACCACCCGATCGCGGATCGCCAGGGCGCGTCGCGTCGCTTCGATCAGGCCGTGATAATAGGCGAAATCGCCGCTTCGCCGAATGTTGAGCCGCTCGACGAGGCCAAGCAGAATGAGCGAGGCGAGACCTTGCGTCGGCGGCGGCGTGTTATAGAGCGTCGCGCCTTGGACGCGCAGCGACAGCGGCTCACGCCAAGTCGCACGATAGGCGCGAAGGTCCTCGCGCGTCACCGGCGCGCCGATGCCGTCGAGGTCGATCGCAATCTCTCGCGCGACATCGCCGCGATAGAAGTCATCGAGGCCGGCGCGAGCGAGATGGGCGAGCGTCTCGGCGAGCTGCGGCGCCTTGCGCATCGTCCCCGCCGCCGCCGGCTTGTCATCGATAAGGTAAGTCTCGACGAAGCCCGGCGCTTTCTTCAGCGCCTCATATTCGTTCGGCGCCGTGCGCGCCTGCGACGGCGAGACAGGATAGCCCTCGCGCGCCAATCGCGTCGCGTCCTCCAGCAAGATCGATAGCGGCAATTTGCCGCCGAGCCTTGCCGACAATTCGAGCGCCAAGGCCCAACCGCCGATCGTCCCCGGAACCGTGAGCGCCGCGTCGGCGCCGCGTGAAGGGATCGCGCCGCCAAGCGTGCGATAGCGTTCCATGGTCGCGCCTTGCCCGGCATAGCCGCAGGCTTCGATCGCGCGGACGCGCTCGCGGGGCGCGCCAATCAGCCAGAAGCCGTCGCCGCCGATCGCGTTCATATGCGGGTAGACGACCGCAATCGTCGCCGCCATCGCGACCATCGCCTCGATCGCATTGCCGCCCTCGGCGAGAATCGTGCGGCCCGTTTCCGCCGCAAAACGATGCGGCGCGGCGACGGCGCAGCGGGAAAAGACAGGCGTGTCGTTCATCAGGCGGTCCGAGAAGCAGGTCAGTTCGAACGTTCGATCGGCAGGCTGGACAAAGCGTCAACCCACTCATGCCGCCGCTTCTCCCAGACCGCAACCTGCGGGCGCGGAAAAGTCGGGTCGGCGAAGGACCCGACGCCGACGGCGATGAGGCCGGGGAAGGCGGCCGCCTCCCAATAGAGGGTCGCGCCGCAAACCGGACAGAATCGGAAGGTCAGGGAATTGCCGGCATCGGAAGCGCGGGCGAAAGCGCGCGATTCGCCGGCGACGGATACCGCCGCGCGAAGGAACCAGGCCTGGACGCCGAAGACGCTGCCCGTCCGCCGCTGACACGCGAGGCAATGGCAGATCGATATGCGGCGGGGCTCGCCGTCGCAGGCCACCTGAAGTTGACCGCAATTGCAGGCGGCGCGCCGGACGGTCATTGGGCTCTCCATCTACCGGCGCCGATGAGCGCGACTTTCCCGTGTCGCTCTTTGATCAGCCTGGAGCCAGCTTGGTCTGGGATGATGTTTCGGCGTCGGCGCTTCGTCAAATAGAGACGGCGTGGGCTCCTTTGGCGCATTGGAATATCGCTCTTCCACCGGCATGACGATGAAAGCAGCCGTTCCCGCCCTTGCCTGTCTCTGTTGTTCCTTCGTTTTGACGGCGCCGGCTTCTGCGGCCTGCGTCTTGAAGAAGATCACCGAAATGCCCCTGGTGGAATTGGGGGCGCACTATGCCGTGGCGGTCAAAATCAACGATGTGACCCGCCTGATGATCGTGGATACCGGCTCGGAAGTCACTCTTTTCAAGTCAAGCTTCGCCGATGAACTCAACTTGGCGCCGGACTATTCCTCTTCGGATTTGAAACCGGTTCTCGGCGTCGGTCAGACCCAGGCCGAGATCCATATGAACGTCATTCCTTCCTTTTTGGGGTTCGGCGATCTTGTCTATCGAGATCGCACCACCGTCGTCGCGGAGATGGACTTCGGCAAGCAAGCGGAAAATGATTCCGTCGGCCTGTTGGGCGACGACATTCTGTCGCAGTTTGACGTCGAATTTGACTTCCCATCCAGAAAACTGACCTTCTATCGCGAGTTCGACTGTTACAATACCTTTTCTCCATGGACCGGAGCGTATTCCACGGTGCCCTTCGACCATCACGGCGCGAAGATCGTTCTCGACGTCATCCTCAACCAGGAAAGAACCAAGGCGATCGTCGATACCGGCAACAACGCGTCATTCATCTCGCGGAATTCCTCCGCCCTTTGGGATGTATCGGATGATGAATTGTCGGAGACCAAGAGTCGCTCGACCAGCCCCCTGAACGGCGGGACGTCCTTTTCGATCAGGACCTATGGGTTCGAAAAGGTGAAGATCGGCGACGAAGTATTTTCGAAAATGACGATGAGGGTCGCCGATGTGGAATTTCCCTTTGGTTCGGCCAATTTGGGATTGGACTATTGGAGAACGCGCAAAATATGGATTTCATATCCGAACAACTGGATGTTCATCGCCAACCCGCCGTCGATCACGGCAGTCGCTTATCCCGTCAGGGCGCTGAAGCCTGCACCACCCGAAGCCGCCATCGCCGACAATCAGTGAACGCCTCGTCGACCGGCCACAGCGGCTTCCTCTGAGCAACGTCGATACGGTCCCCGTCGCGGACCCGCGCTCCTCGCGGGCGGGGCCGCCCTTGCTTCGCCGGCCGTAATGGGATACTCGGCTGCGCCTCGCGCAAGAGCGGAGACGAAAAATTGCCGACCGACCCGCCCATCAATTGGCGCAACGCATTGACGCTGATCAGCGTCGCCATCCTGGTCGGCGCCGAGTTGATCGGCGCAGGCGCAGCCGCGGGCTGGGCGATCGGCGGCCTTTTCCAATTGGGCGATATCCTCACCCGCGCGCTTGAAATCATTTTCATCGTCTGCGCGCTGGTCGGCCTGAGCTATTTCCTGCGCGCGGCTTTGCGCCACGAACCGATCCGCGGCTGAGCCGCTCACCCGGTCGCCTTCGCCGCCGTGCGCCCTGCGGCGCGGCCCGAAAATATGCAGCCGCCAAGGAACGTGCCCTCCAGCGCCCGATAGCCGTGCATGCCGCCGCCGCCGAAGCCGGCGGCCTCGCCGACGGCGTAGAGACCGGGAACCGGCTGACCATCCGGGCCGATCACGCGACTGTCGAGGTCGGTCGCGATTCCGCCAAGCGTTTTGCGCGTCAGGATGTTGAGCCTGACCGCGATCAGCGGCCCTGCCGCGGGGTCGAGCAGCTTGTGAGGCGTGGCGACGCGAATAAGCCTGTCGCCGAGATAGGCCCGCGCGCCGCGCATCGCGACGACCTGCATGTCCTTGGCGAAGGGATTGTCGATCTGTCGATCGCGCGCGCGAATTTCGCGTTCGACCGTCGCAAGTTCGAGCAGCGGCTCGCCGCCGACCAGCGCGTTCATCCGCCGCACCAGTTCCGGCAGTTCGCGTTCGACGACGAAATCCTCGCCCTTCTCCGTGAAGGCCCTCACCGGGCCCGGCACGCCGGCGCGGGCGCGCGCGATCACCTGCCGCCAGCTCTTGGCCGTGAGATCGGGGTTCTGCTCCGAGCCTGAAAGCGCGAATTCCTTCGCGATGATCTTTTGCGTCAGCACGAACCAGGTATGGTCATAGCCGGTCGTCATGATGTACTGGAGCGTGCCGAGCGTGTCGAAGCCGGGATAAAAGGGAACTGGCAGGCGCTTGCCGCGCGCATCGAGCCAAAGCGAGGACGGCCCGGGCAAGATGCGTATCGCATGGTTCGGCCAGATCGGCGCCCAGTTCGTAACGCCTTCGACATAGTGCCACATGCGGTCGCGATTGATCAGTGCGCCGCCGGCGGTCTCGGTGATCGCCAACATCCGGCCATCGACATGATCGGGCACGCCGGCGATCATCCGCCCCGGCGGTTCGCCCAAGCGTTTTGGCCAGTTCTGCCGCACCAGGTCATGATTGCCGCCGATGCCGCCGGAAGCGACGATGACGCTCTGCGCCTTCAGGGCGAAACGGCCGACGATGACGCGCGAGCTCTTTTGGCCGCGCCCGGCGCCGCTCGGCTCGAGAATGTCGCCGGCGACGCCGTCGACCGCTCCGCCGCTCTTCGTGATCTCGTTCACGCGATGGCGGAACTTGAATGAGATGAGGCCTTCGGCGGTGGCCTGCAGAGCGCGTTTGGCGAAGGGCTCGAGCACGCCCGGCCCGGTGCCCCAGGTGAGGTGGAAACGCGGGACCGAATTGCCATGGCCGATCGCATTGTGACCGCCGCGCTCGGCCCAACCGACGACCGGGAAGAAGCGCAAGCCGCGTTGGCGCAACCAGGCGCGCTTCTCGCCGGCAGCGAAGGCGACATAGGCCTCGGCCCATAGCCGCGGCCAATGATCCTCTTGGCGATCGAAATCGGCCGCCCCCATCCAGTCTTCGAGCGCAAGCTCGTGGGAATCGCGGATCCGCATCCGCCTCTGCTCCGGCGAATCGACGAAAAACAATCCGCCAAGCGACCAGAAGGACTGGCCGCCCAGCGATTGTTCGGGCTCTTGATCGAGGATGATGACGCGCCGCTTGGCCTCGGCGAGTTCGCAGGCCGCCGTGAGGCCGGCAAGCCCGGCCCCGACGATGATCACGTCCGCGTCGAGCGCCACGTTTCCTCCTTGAGGCAAACCCCATTGCTCTGCGTCGCATTGTCACACGCGCCCCGTATCGGCGCCAGCGGCGGTCACAAAACGCCGATCTCGAGCGTCTTGGATCCCGAATAAGGAGCGCTTGGGATGGCGTTGCGCATTTTGCTCGGGCTCATCGGTCTCTTCTATCTGGCCGTCGGCCTCGTGATGATCGGCGACGCCGAAGCATGGTATCGGGCGACGCCGGGCGTCAGCCAGACCGGGCCGATGAACCATCACTTCATCGTCGACATCGGCTTGGCTTTTCTCGCCAGCGGCGCCGGCATGCTCGCCGGCTTTGGAAAGGGTCGGACCACGGCGACCTTCGCTCTCGCCGGCGCGATCTGGCCGGCGCTCCATGCGGCCTTCCACGTCTCGGCGTGGTTCGCCGACGGCCTCCCGCGAGATTCCCTCACCGCTGCGACGGAACTCGTGGGCGTCGTCCTCATCGGCCTGGTTGGACTTGCGCTCGCCTTTGTCCGGGCGCGCGAAGAAGGAGCAATCTGATGTTCACATCCTATCTGCATCGCAAAGTCGCAGCGATGGAGCGCGCTTTTTCCTATGACGCCGCTTATGTCCATGAAATGCTCGACGCCTCCACCTCGGCCTTCATCAAATTCGCCATGTTCCAGAGAATGGCGGCTCATTGCGACAGCGTTTCGCGCGAGGCCTGGTACGCGGCGAAACTGGCGGCCGTCATTGCTGAGGATTGCGGACCCTGCGCCCAGCTCACCGTCGATATGGCGCTGCAAGCCGGCGTTGATCCCAAAATCATCGCCGCTCTGACCCGCGGCGATTTCGACCGCGCGGGCCCTGACGCCGCGCTCGGCTATCGCTACGGCTTGGCGGTTGCGACAAATTTGCCCGAAGCGATTGCGCTTTCCGTTGACGCCGAGGCCAAATATGGCAAGCGCGGCCTCGTCTCGCTGGCCTTGGCGGTCGCCGGCGCGCGCGTCTATCCAACATTGAAGCGCGGCCTCGGCCATGGCGCATCCTGCCAGAAACTCGTGGTCGCCGACGATACGATTGCGGTAAGGAGGGCGGCATGAAAGGCGACGTCGCAATTTTCGAGCGCCATCGCGCGCGCCTTCTCAACATCGCCTATCGGATGTTGGGCGAAATGGCGGCGGCGGAGGATGTGGTGCAGGAAGCCTGGCTGCGCTGGCGCACGGCCGAGGCGGACGACATTCGCAATCCACGCGCTTGGCTGTCGACGGCGACGGTGCGGCTGTCGCTCGACGCCCTGCGCGCCGCCAGGGCGCGGCGCGAAAGCTACGTCGGCCCCTGGCTGCCGGAGCCGATCCTGCCGGACGATACACGCATCTTCGCGGCCGACGCGCCGGCCGAGCATGCCGAACTTGCTTCCGATCTATCCTTGGCGCTGATGCATGTGCTCGAACGGCTGTCGCCGGAGGAGCGCGCGGCGCTGATCCTGCATGACGCTTTCGACTTCGGCTATGACGAGATCGCCGCGACGCTCGGCAAGGCCGAGACCGCTTGCCGTAAGCTCGTGAGCCGCGCGCGCGAAAGAGTGAAAACCGATCGTCCGCGCTTTTCGGCTTCGAGCGATCATCATCGCGATCTCTTGGCGCGCTTCGCCAAAGCAAGCGCCGCGGCCGACGCCAAGGAGCTCGCCGAATTGTTCGCGCCCGACGCGATCGCCTATACGGACGGCGGCGGACGCGCGGCGGCGGCGCTCAACCCGATCTATGGCGCCGACAAGGTCGTGCGCTTCATCATGGGACTTGCGACGAAGTTCGACTTCCGCCCGACGCTCCGATGGCAAGCAACCGAGATCAACGGGCGCCCGGCGCTTGTCAGCATCGCGGAGGGCGATCCCATGACCGCCATTACGCTGGAGACCGACGCCGCGCGCATCACCGCGATCTATGTGCAGCGCAATCCCGACAAGCTCGCCAGGCTGTCGCGGATCATCGACTGGCAAGGGGACGCGCGGGCGGCCCCGTGAAAGGTCTCGCCCTCAACCCTTCGCTTCGACAAAGCGCAAGCCGTTTAGGAGCGCGCCGGCGTGGCGCAGCGACGCGCCGGTCGCTGCGGCCATCTGCGGCAGCGTCAGCCATTCGAGCGTCCAAGCCGCGCCGGAGCGTTCGTTTTCATGGACCAGCGCCTGGTGCTCGGCGCCGAGCAGGGCGGCGTTGAAACGGGCGAGCGCGACGAGGACTTCGGCGCGCACCGGATTGGATTTGTG
>DASZFX010000238.1:0-1604 GCA_035939375.1 Roseiarcus sp. | reverse complement strand
GCAGGGAGAAGATGTAGAGATTGCCCAAGACGACCGGGTAGTCGCGATTGATCAGCGAATCGTACGAGAGATAGCCGAGGCCGTCGAGTGAAAAGACCTGTTCGATCAAAAGCGAGCCGGTGAAGAAGGCGCCGATGAAGGCGCCGGGAAAACCGGCGATGACGATCAGCATCGCATTGCGGAAGACATGGCCGTAGAGCACGCGGCGTTCGGTCAGGCCCTTCATCCGCGCGGTCTGGACATAGGCCTTTTTAATCTCGTCGAGAAAGGAGTTCTTGGTTAGAAGCGTCGTGGTGGCGAAAGCGCTGAGAACCAGCGCTGTCACTGGCAAGGTGATGTGCCAAAGGTATTCGAGGATTTTGCGCGGCCACGAGAGATCGGCGAAATAGTCCGAGGTCAGGCCCCGCAAGGGGAATATCTGCCAGAACGAGCCGCCGCAGAACAGGACGACCAAAAGGATTGCGAAGAGGAAGCTCGGAATCGCGTAGCCGACGATGATGACCGCCGAGGTCCAGGTGTCGAAGCGCGAGCCGTCGCTCACCGCCTTTCGGATGCCGAGCGGGATCGAAATCGCATAGGACAACAACGTCATCCAGACGCCGAGCGAGATCGAGACCGGCAGTTTTTCGCGAACCAGGCTCAGCACGGGCTCGTTGCGAAAGTAGCTCTCGCCAAGATGGAACGTCGCGTAGTTCCGGATCAGCAGCCAGAAACGCTCGGTCGCCGGCTTGTCGAAGCCGTATTGCTTCTCCAGCTCCTTGATGAATTTCGGATCCAGCCCTTGCGCGCCGCGATAGCGCGACGAAATATCGCCGGCATGGGCGGCGGCGCCCGTTCCGATTTGTCCGCTCCCGCCGCCGATTCGCGCGCCGCCGCCTTCATCGAGGCCCTGCAATTGGGCGATCGCGCGCTCGACTGGGCCGCCGGGGACGAATTGTACGATGACGAAAGAGACGAAAATGATGCCGAGGATCGTCGGGATCATCAAAAGAACGCGCCGCGCGATATAGGCGATCATCGTGATCCTCTCCCGCGCAGCAAAGCGGAGCTGAGGAGAGGGACCATGCGAAGCATGGTGGAGGGGGAGCGAGGCGGAAACCAAATCCTGCCCGGCGCGGCCTCCTCCACCGCGCGACGCGCGGTCCCCCTCCCCCGTTTCGCCGGGGAGGATGAAGACGCCGGCGCCGACAAGCGCGGCTGTCGCCGCCGCCCGCCGCTCGGTTCGGCCCTACAGCCCAATTTTCTTGGCCTTTTGATCGTCCCACCACCAGGTGTCGGGCGCGCCCGTGCCCAATCTTGGTTGTTTCTCCGGCCGCGAGAAGGCGTCCCAATAGGCGAGCAGCGCCTCGTCGCGATACCACATCGGGACCCAGTAATGGGCGGCTCGCATGACGCGATCGAGAACCCGGCAGGCCGTGTTGAGTGCGGCGCGCGATTGCGCCTTGGCGATTTTTTCGATCAGGGCGTCGACGACCGGATCGGCGACGCCGCTCATATTGCGCGAGCCCGGCTGGGCCGCGGCGGCGGATGAGAAAAAGATCCGCAAATCAACGCCGGGCGTCGGATTGCCGCCGAAAGCAGCGACGACCACGTCGAAATCGAAA
>DASZFX010000237.1:0-12292 GCA_035939375.1 Roseiarcus sp. | reverse complement strand
CGCGCGCCCGTCCGTGCGCAAAATGTCCTCGATGAAGGACGGCGCGATGTCGGCGTAGCCGGGCCTGAAGGCCGACGCCGCGTAGCTTTCAGCCTGCTCCCTGGAGACCTCCGCTGAAAAGCCGAAGCGCGCCGCCGGATTGGGCAGAAAAGCCTTGTCCATCGCCGGGGGAAAGGCGAGCGGCGGCGTCCCGAAAATGACGAAACCGGCCGCTTTCGGCAGGTCGGGCGCCGCCTCGAGAACGATATGCCCGCCGAGGCTCCAGCCGACGAAGACCGCCTCTTCGAGGCCCAATCCCTTGGCGAAGGCGAGCATCGCGCTGGCGTAGCCGGGAAGCGAATAATGCGACAGCTCGTCGGCGTTGTCCGATTGGCCGTGGCCGGGCAGATCGAAGGCGACCAAGCGTCGCGACTGGCCGAGCGGAGCGGTCAATTGGCGGGCATAGGCTTTGCTCGAAGCCGAATTGCCGTGCACGAGCACGACCGGCCGGCCTGACCCCGGCGTTTCGTGATAGGCGAGCGATCCGGTCGGGCCTTCGAAATAGGCTGTCCTCACCCCTTTGGCTCCTTGTCGTTCCGATCAGCCGGCGCCACCCTATCAGCGTCGCCGGCAATTGCCTCGGCGGCGGCCTGGCGACCCGTCATTTCGCGCTGAAGACGAATTCGCTCGCGCCGCGGCGCTTTAGGTCCTCCTCCGAACCGGCGATCGTGATCGCCTTGACGTCGTTCCATAGCGGAACGAGGTCGCCGTAGTGCGGCGAGAATATATGGCCCGATTCTCCGGTCGTGATCATGAAGCGCGATTTGTCCGGATCGCCGAGATCGTAGATACCGCGATAACCCGCCGCGTGGTTGCGCTCAAAGGGATGATCGGTCGACGGTTGGTGTGCGCCGCCGCGATTGAGCGTGTAGAAGTCGCCGCTGCTGCGCACGCTCAAGTCGCTCAAACGATCGAGCAGCGGCAGGTGGCTGTAGAGCTTATGCGTGAGCACGGCGACATGCTCGTCGCCCCAGCGCCATTTCGACATGTCGGCGCCGTCGCGTTGGACGAGCATGTCCAGGGCTTCGTCGAGCGCGCGCGAAATGGTCGCGTGACAATCCGGATCGGCCCCCTTGATCCCATCGCACCATTGCGGATGATCCTTGACGAGGGAGGTCAGCGCGGTCGCCGCATAGGGTCCTTTCTCATAAAGCGGCAGGCCGGTCTTCTCGTTGATCAGGATGAGCCGCATCTCGCGCATCCAGGCGTCGAAGATCAGCGGCTCGGGCCGATCCTTGTCCATCGCGCCGTCCCATTTGGCGAGAAGGGCGAGCGCTTGCTTGGCCCGCTCGTTCGAGGGCGTGGCGAACGCGACGATGGGCAGAAGGTCCTTGGCGGCGAGCGAGAGGATATCGCCCTGCATCGCGGCCGAAGTATCGAGGCTGTGTTTGTCGATCGTATCGAAGAATTGCTGCAGGCGCCGGGCGCGATAAGGCTCTTCCCAATCCCGACCGAGATAGGGATCATTGTCCGGCGCGACGATCGCGTTATTGGCGTTGAAGATGAAGCCGGTCGGCGGGTTGAAGATCTGCGGCATCTTTACGAAGGGCGCATAGCCGGTCCAGTCATTGGCGCCGGAGGCGCCGTCGGCCGGGGTGAGGCCGTCGCCGGACTTGCGGATCGGCAACAGGGCCGGACTGATGAAGCCGATGTCGCCGCCGACATCGGCGAAAACCATGTTCTGCTCCGGCGTCTGGAAAAGCTTGAGCGCGTCGCGGAATTCGTTCCAGTCCTTTGCGCGATTGACGCGAAGCAGGGCCTCGACGGATGTATCCTGGCCGCCAAGCGCGTTATAGGCGAGCGCCATGACTTTTCCGGCGCCGGCCAGCGTTGCAAGTTCGGCGACGGCGTCGGAAAGGACGGGACCATGGCGGGTCGCGCGAATCTTGATGATGACGTCTGGGCCGCCTTTGACATGGATCGCCTCGTCGCGCGTCTCAAAGGGGATTGCGTCGTCCGGCGTCAGGTATCGGCTCGAATCTTTTGGATCGACCGTCTCGACGAACAGGTCCTGCACGTCCGAGCCGGTGTTGGTGAAGCCCCAGGCGATGTGATCGTTTTGCCCCAAGACGACGATCGGCGAGCCGGGGAGCGAGGCGCCCTTGACCCATCCGTCCGGCGTGACGATACGGGCGAGGTACCAGACGATCGGCGCCTCGATGCCGAGATGCGGGTCATTGGCGAGGATCGGCTTGCCGGTCACGGTATGCGCGCCGGAAACGACCCATTCATTGGAGGCGCCGTGAGAAAAGGGCAGGATCTCGCCGAGCTGGTCGATGGGCGAGGGCGCTTCGGCATGCGTCGCATTGGCGAGCGGCGCCGTGGTGATCGGCGAGCCGGGCGGCGGCATGGGAAAAAGCAGACTCGCCTGATCGGGCGGCAATTTCGCCGCCAGCCTCGCGCGATCCATTTCAAGTTTGTAATTGTTGCTGAGCTCCAGGCTCAACAGCTTGCCGGCGACTACGGTGTCTGCCGGCCGCCAGGGCTCAGGATCGTCTCCCAGAAGCAGGAATTCTGGCGGCAGCCGGCCGCGGTGCGAGGCGAGGAAGGCGTTGACGCCGTCGGCATAGGCCTGGAGCGTCTTTTGCGCTTCAGGCGAAATCGCCGCGAAACTGCTTTCGGCGAGGCGATAGAAGCCGAGCGTGCGGATGAACCTGTCGACGCCGAGGAGATCGGGCCCGAGGATTTCCGACAACCGTCCCTGGCCGGTGCGGCGCTGGAGCTCCATCTCCAGCAGCCGCTCGCTCGCATGGACATAGCCCATCGCCCGCGCGGCGTCGTCCATCGTCGCGGCAAATATATGCGGCGCCCCATAAGCGTCGCGATAGACGCGAACCTCGGCGGAAAGGCCCGGCAGCGCGGCGGCGCCTGCATAGTCCGGCATCGCCCGGTAGAAGAGCGCCGAGACCGCGCCGACCGTCAGCACGACGAGCGCGACGACGACGATGAGCGCCCATTTGACGATGCGCAGAAACATGGACCTTCCCTTGGGCCGAAACCGCCGGTCTCGCCCCCCTCTGAGCGCGGCGGCGCCAATCAACCCGTTTTGTCCCGCTTTGTCCACGCTGCAACGCGCCCGCCGCGCCCTTCGCGTCGGTTTCCGCCGGCCGGCCTTGACGAAAGGATGACGCCGCAGGCCTTGTTTCTTGGCGCCTGCTATAGGATTGTCCGGCCAAGCATTTGCGCCTCGAAACGGGCGCGTCCGGGAGGAGCCGCACCATGCTGAAAATCATGCTCGCCATCGGCGTCGCCGCCGGGGCGCTCGGCGCCGCTGGCGCGGCTTTCGCCGACGACGACGTCATCAACATCGGCATGATCTTGCCGATGACCGGGCCTTCCGCCAGCACCGGCAAGCAGGAGCAGGCCGGCGCGCAGCTCTATATTCGCCAGCATGGCGACACCGTCGCCGGCAAGAAGATCGCGCTCATCGTCAAGGACGACACCGGCGCGCCGGACGTGACCAAACGCCTCGCTCAGGAGCTGATCGGCAATGACAAGGCCAAGGCGCTCATCGGCTTCGGGCTGACCCCGCTCGCCCTTGCGGTCGCGCCGGTCGCGACGGAGGCGAAGGTTCCCGAAATCGTCAGCGCCGCCGGCACGGCGATGATCACCGAGAAATCGCCCTTCATCGTACGCACTTCGTTCACTCTGCCGCAGGCGGCCGAGCCGATGGCCGAGTGGTGCCTCAAGAACAATATCCACAAGGTGGTGACGCTCGTCACCGATTACGGCCCGGGCGTCGACGCCGAGAAATGGTTCAGCGAGCCTTTCGCCAAAGGCGGCGGGACGGTCGTTGAGAAAATCCGCGTGCCGCTGAAGAATCCCGACTTTGCCCCGTTCCTGCAAAGGGTGAAGGATGATGCGCCGGATGCGGTTTTCGTCTTCGTGCCGTCCGGCTTCGGCGCCGCCTTCATGAAGGAATTCACCGAGCGCGGCCTCGACAAGTCCGGCATCAAGCTGATCGGCACGGGCGACGTGACCGACGACGATCTGCTCGCCGCGATGGGCGATCCGGCGTTGGGCGCGGTGACGACCCACCACTATTCGGCCGCTCACGATTCGCCTGAAAACAAGGCCTTTGTCGCCGATTTTGAAAAGGCCAACAACGGCATGCGGCCAAACTTCATGGCGGTCGGCGCTTATGACGGCATGGCGCTGATTTATCATGCGTTGGAGGCGACCAAGGGGTCGACCGATGGCGAGGCGCTGATCGCCGCGATGAAAGGCGCCGAATGGACCAGCCCGCGCGGACCCGTCTCGATCGATCCCGAAACGCGCGACATCATCCAGAACATTTATGTTCGCAAGGTCGAGAAGGTCGGCGACCAGCTCTACAATGTCGAGTTCGACAAGATCGAGGCGGTGAAGGATCCGTTCAAGGCGGCGGGGAATTGAGGCTCGCGCCGATCGCATCCCCGGCGAATAACCTTCGGCCCCGGGCGCTCAGCCCCTCTGCACGCGTTAGCGGGACGAGGTACGGCGAGGCGCTTGGGGAAATAGACTGAGAGGGTCGCGGCCCCTTAGCCGCATCTTCCCATTCGCTTATGCTCACGGAGGGAGAGGGGCGCCGGCCCCGCGGCCGCGGTAGTCTCGTTGAGGCTGGACGCGCGCGGGCCGCGTTGGGGGAGCTGGAAGCTTGCTGACCATACTCTTCGACGGCGTCGCTTACGGCATGCTGCTGTTCGTGCTCGCTTGCGGCCTGTCGGTGACGCTCGGCCTGATGAATTTCGTCAATCTCGCTCACGGCGCCTTCGCCATGGCGGGGGGTTACGCCGCGGCGATCCTGATGAATCGCTACGGCGTTCCCTTCCTGGCGACGCTGCCGGCGGCCTTCGCCTTCGCGGCGATCCTCGGCGTCGCGCTGGAGCGGACGCTGTACCGCCGTCTTTATGGCGCGAGCCATCTGGACCAGGTGTTGTTCACCATCGGCCTCGTTTTCATGGCCATGCCGATCGCCAATTATTTCCTCGGCGATCAGCCGCAACCGGTCCGCGTACCGGCTTTCCTGACCGGCCGGTTCGAGATCGCCGGAATCGGCGTCGGCGTCTATCGTTTGTTCATCATCGCGGTCTGCGGCGCGATCGCCGGCGCGCTACAAGCCTTCCTGATCGGTACGCGCTTTGGCGCGCAATTGCGCGCAGCGGTCGACGACCGGCGCGTCGCCAGCGGCTTGGGGATAGACGTCGATCGCCTCTTCGCCGCCACTTTCGCCATCGGCAGCGGCCTTGCCGGGCTCGGCGGCGCGCTCGCCGCAGACGTCGTCGGCGGGATCGATCCAAGCTTTCCAGTCAAGTTCATGGTGTCGTTCCTTATTGTCGTTGCGATCGGCGGCTCCAACGGCATCGTCGGCGCGCTCGTCGGCGCGCTTCTCCTCGGCGTCCTCGACGTCGCCGGAAAATATTATGTACCTTCGATCGGCGCCTTCATCATCTATGCGGTCATGGTCTTGACCCTGATCATCCGCCCGCACGGCCTTTTCTCCAGGGGCGGGCGATGAGCGCGAGCGTTGCGGCAAGCGCCGTCGCCGGCCATCTCAGCCGCCGGGCGCGTTGGCGCGGCGTCGAGATCTTCTTCTGGCTCGCCGTCGTCGCGCTGATCTTTGCGCTTCCCTCGCGGGCGCTGCTGATCAACGAAATCCTCATCGCCGGGCTTTTCGCGCTGTCGCTCGATTTGGTCCTCGGCTACGCCGGCATCGTTTCGCTCGGCCAAGCCGCTTTCTTCGGGGCCGGGGCCTATGGCGCCGCGATCATCGCCAATGCCGGCCTCGCCGATCCCCTGACCGGCCTCGTGATCGCCGGCCTGCTCGCCGCGGGCCTCGGGCTTCTCACCGCGCCTTTGTTGTTGCGCGGCTCTGATCTGACCCGGCTGATGGTGACCCTCGGCATTGCGCTGTTGCTCGGCGAACTCGCCAATCGCAATTCTTGGGCGACCGGCGGCGCCGATGGGCTGAGCCTCGCGGTGAAACCGGTTCTCGGCCTCTTTCCGATCGACTTTACAGGCCAACGCAACGCCGCCCTTTACAGTCTGGCCGTACTCTTCCTCCTCTTCGCGCTGGCCCGCCGCCTGATGCAATCGCCCTTCGGCCTTTCGGTGCGGGCGCTCAAGGAGAACCGCCTGCGCTCGGGCGCCCTCGGCATATCGGCGGCGACGCGGATCATTGCGATCTATGCGATCGCGGCGGCCTACGCCGGCGTCGCGGGCGCGCTGGTCGCGCAGACGACCGGCCTCGTCTCGCTAGACGTTTTCGACTTTCATCGCTCAGCCGACGTCATGCTGATGCTGATCATCGGCGGCGCCGGTTATCTTTACGGCGGCCTGATCGGCGCGGCTTTCTTCATCGCCCTGAAGGACGGCGTCTCGAGCGCAACGCCGGAATATTGGGAATTCTGGATCGGCCTGCCGCTCGTCGTTCTCGTCCTGGTCGGCCGTGAGCGCATCGGCGCAACGATCGCCAAATACGTACGGCGCGGCGCGGCTCTCTTTGGCTGGAGAGGACGTTGAGCGCGCCGGCGCTCGAGACACGCGGCCTGACGCGCCGCTTCGGCGGTCTTGTCGCTGCGGACAATGTCTCGCTGAAGCTCGAGCAGGGCGCGCGCCACGCCTTGATCGGTCCCAATGGCGCCGGCAAAACGACGCTGGTCAACCTCCTGACCGGGACGATCAAGCCGAGCGGCGGCGCGGTGCTGCTGGGCGGCGAAGACGTGACCCGCCTCTCGCCCCATGCGCGGGTCCACCGCGGCCTCGCCCGTACGTTCCAGATCAATCAACTCTTTCCCAATCTGACGCCGGCCGAATCGCTTTGCCTGGCGGTCGGCGAACGTCTCGGCCATGGCCGCAGCGGCTTTACGACCGCCGGGCGCGACCCGGCGGTCGTCGCCGAAGTCGAGGACCTCATCCAGCGCTTCGGCCTCGCCGACGAGATGAACCGCAAGACGCACACGCTCGCCTATGGCAAGCAGCGGCTTTTGGAAATCGCGCTGGCCCTCGCCTGCCGTCCTCGCGTGCTGTTGCTAGACGAACCCGCGGCGGGCGTGCCGGACGACGAGCGCGCCGACATTCTTTCGGCGCTTGCCGCGCTGCCGGCCGAGGCGACGATCCTGCTGATCGAGCATGACATGGATCTCGTCTTCTCCTTCGCGCGGCGCATTTCGGTTCTCGTCGCCGGCCGGTTGTTGATGGAGGGCGAGCCGAGCGAAGTCGCCGCCGACCCGCGCGTGCGCGAAGTCTATCTCGGCGAGGGCGGCGGCCATGGCTGAACTCCTGGCCGTCGAAGCCTTGAGCGCTGGCTATGGCGACGCGCGCGTCATCTCGGGGCTCGATCTGACCGTCGGCGAGGGGCGCTCGCTGGCCTTGCTTGGGCGAAACGGCGCCGGCAAGACGACGCTGATCAATTCGCTGATCGGCGTTACGACGCGCCACGCCGGCCGCATCGCCTTTGCCGGAGCAGACGTGACCGAACTCAGACCCCACCAGCGCGCCCGCGCCGGCCTCGGCTGGGTCCCGCAAGAGCGCAATATCTTCCGCTCGCTCAGCGTCGAAGAGAATCTGACCGCCGTCGCTCGTCCCGGCGCCTGGAGCTTGGAGCGGGTCTATTCGATGTTCCCGCGCCTCAAGGAGCGGCGACGCAGCGGCGGCGGCCAGTTGTCAGGCGGCGAACAGCAGATGCTCGCCATCGGCCGCGCGTTGATGCTCAATCCGCGGATGCTGCTGCTCGACGAGCCGACCGAAGGCCTGGCGCCGATCATCGTCGATGAACTGCTGGCGGTGCTGCGCCGCCTCGGGCGCGAAGAGGGGCTGGCGATGATCGTCGTCGAGCAAAAAGCCAATAAGATTTTGCCGGTCACCGACGAAGCGATCATCCTCAACCGCGGCGCAGTGGTCCATGCCGCGCCGAGCGCCGAGCTCCTTGCCGACCAAGCGCTGATCGACGCCCATTTGACGGCGAGCAAGGCCTAGGCGGCGAAGGGGCCGCGGTCGCGCCGCTGAGATTCTTGAGGCGGGTGAAATCGACGCCCTCCTCCGCGCCGGGCGGGGTCAACGCCGCCCATGTCGACTTTCTCAGGGCGACATCGCGGTTGGGCAGCGGTCAGCGATTGACAGCCGCGCCATGATTGTTATATCTAATAACTATTAGGGATGAGACGCCCATGACCGCCGTTCCCGCCGCCGAAGCGCCGTCGCCCGTCTCGACGCGGATCGAGGGCGAGATCGCCATCGTGCGGATCGAGCGTCCCGCCAAGCGCAACGCGCTCAATGACCAGGCCGTCCTCGCCTTGGAGACGGCCTTTCGCAATTTGCCGCCGGGAGTCAAGGCCGCGGTGCTGCATGGCGCGGGTGAACATTTCTCGGCCGGGCTCGATCTTTCTGCGTTGGTCGAAAAGGACCTCGCCGACGCGGTCGATCATTCGCGGCTCTGGCATCGCGCCTTCGAGGCGATCGAATTCGGTCGCGTCCCGGTCGTCTCCGTACTCTATGGCGCCGTGGTCGGCGGCGGGTTGGAGCTCGCTTCGGCGACACATGTGCGGGTCGCCGAGAAATCCGCCTTCTATGCTTTGCCCGAGGGCCAACGCGGCATTTTTGTCGGCGGCGGCGGCTCGGTGCGGCTGCCGCGCCTCATCGGCGCTTCGCGCATGATGGAGATGATGCTGACCGGCCGTGTCTATCGCGCCGATGAAGCCCAGCAGTTCGGCTTCTCGCACTATCTCGTTCCAGACGGCGAAGGCCTCGCCAAAGGCATGGCGCTCGCGCGCGCCATCGCCGGCAATGCGGGCTGGACCAATTTCGCGCTCCTTCAGGCGCTGCCGCGCATCGCCGATGGCGATCGATCCGGGGGCTACCTTATCGAGGCGCTGATGTCGGCGATTGCGCAGGACGATCGCGAGGCCAAATCGCGCATGAAGGCGTTTCTCGGCAAGCGCGCCGCCAAAGTCGCGCCGAAAGACTAAAGAGGCGCGAGGCTGCGCCAGAGGTAGGTTCAACATGGCAGGCGCCGCTGGCGCGATCAGGACCGCCGCCGATCCGAAGAGCGCGCCGCTGCGCCGTTTCCCGATCGGCTCCAATCGCGCGCATTTCGAATCGCGTAGCGACGGCGTCGTGCTCGTGCGGCCGATCGAGCCGCTCGGCGCCTTTCCCGATAGGCTGACCGAGCGCTTCCTCCATTTCGCGTCTCTTGCGCCCGACCGGCTGTGGATCGCCGAACGCGACGGCGCTGGCGAATGGCGCAACATGACTTATGGGGAAGGGCTGCGCGCCGCAAAGACCATCGCCGCAGCATTGTTGCGGCGAGGGCTGTCTGCCGAGCGGCCGGCGATGATCCTCTCCGGCAACGACATCGAACATGCGCTTTTGGCGATCGCCTGCCTGCATGTCGGGGCGCCCTATGCGCCGATCTCGCCCTCCTATTCGACCATCGCCGCCGATCTCGCGAAGCTCCGGCATATCGCCGACAAATTGACGCCGGGCCTCGTCTTCGCCAGCGACGGCGAAGAATTCGCCCGCGCGCTCGACGCTGTTGCGCCGCATGGCGCCGAACTCGTCGTGACGCGCAAACCGCCGCCCGGTCGCCCGGCGACGTTCTTCGCCGATCTTCTCGCCGCCGCACCGGACGACGACGGCGTCGCGCGGGCCCATCAGGCGGTAAAGGGCGAAGACGTCGCCAAGATTCTCTTCACCTCCGGCTCGACCGCATTGCCGAAAGGCGTCATCAACAGCCAGCGCATGCTGACCGCCAATCAGGAGATGATCGCCAATTATTTTCGATTTCTGAAGGAAGCGCCGCCGGTCCTCGTCGACTGGCTGCCGTGGCACCATACGTTCGGCGGCAATCACAATTTCGGTCTCATCGTCTATAACGGCGGTTCGCTCTATATCGATGCCGGCCGCCCGACGTCGAAAGGAATCGAAGCGACGATCCGCAATTTGCGCGAGATCGCAACGACCGTCTATTTCAATGTGCCCAAGGGCTTTGAGGAGCTGGCGCCGCGGCTGCGCGCCGATAGCGAATTGCGAGAGATGTTCTTCTCGCGGCTCAACATGACGTTCTTCGCCGGCGCCGGCCTCGCCCAGCATGTTTGGGACGAACTCGACGCCGCCGCGGTCGAGACGCTCGGCGAACGCGTGCCGATGATGACGGGCCTCGGCTCGACCGAGACCGGGCCTTTCGCGCTGGCCTGTGCGCCCGAACATTGCAAATCGGGCTATCTCGGCCTGCCGGTCCCAGGCGTCGAACTGAAGCTGACGCCGGTCGAGGACAAGTTCGAAGCCAGGGTGCGCGGGCCCGCGATCACCAGGGGCTATTGGCGCGATCCTGAGGCGAGCGCGAAAGCCTTCGATGCAGAAGGCTGGCTGCGCATGGGCGATGCGCTGAGATTCATCGATGAGGCCGATCGCGCCAAGGGCTTCCGCTTCGATGGGCGCATCGCCGAGGATTTCAAATTGTCGACCGGCACCTGGGTCAGCGTCGGACCGCTGCGGGCCCGGCTGATCGCCCACTTCGCCCCGCTCTTTCGCGACGTGGTGATCGCCGGCCTCAATCGCAACGATGTCGCGATCCTCGCCTTTCCGGATATCGAGGGTTGCCGCGCCTCATGCGGCGATCCCAGCCGCGCCGACGAGGTCGGCGCGATCCTCAGCGACCGGCGTCTCATCCAGGAGATCCATCGCCGCTTGAAGGAATTCGCCGCCGCCGCGACCGGCTCGTCCAATCGCGTCGCCCGCCTCCTTCTCCTCGAAGAGCCGCCTTCGCTCGATCGTGGCGAAATCACCGACAAAGGCTCGATCAATCAGCGCGCGGTTCTCAGCGGGCGCGCCGCGCTGGTCGAAGAACTCTATGCGCTGTCCCTATCGCCGCGCGTCATCTCAGTCAACGAGACCTGACGAATGCCGAATACGAATCCAGGCGTCTACTCGACTTGGGCCGACGCCTATCTCGTCGGCGGTGCACGCACACCCTTTGCCGATCTCAACGGACCTCTGTCGCTCGTCTCGCCGATCGATCTTGGCGTCAAAGCCGCGCGGGCGACGCTGGCCGAGACGGGCGTTCCGGCGCAGGATATCGGAACGGTGATCGCCGGCTCGATGGCGCAGGCGAGTTTCGACGCCTATATGATCCCGCGCCATATCGGCCTTTACGCCGGCGTGCCTGAAAATATTCCGGCTCACCTCGTGCAACGCATCTGCGGCACGGGGATCGAGGTCGTCTCGCAGGCCTGCGATGCGATCGCGCATAAGGGCATCGACGCCGCGCTCTGCGTCGGCGCCGAGTCGATGAGCCGCAATCCGGTCGCCGCTTATACGCATCGCGGCGGCTTTCGCATGGGCCAGGTCGAGTTCAAGGACTTCCTGTGGGAGGCATTGCTCGACACGTCCTGCGACGTGACCATGGGCGGCACCGCGGAAAATCTCGCCAAGGAGTACCAGATCAGCCGATCCGACGTCGACGCCTATGCCGAACGCTCTTTCGATCGGGCCTTGCGCGCGCGCGTCGACGGCTTCTTCGCCGACGAGATCGTACCTTTGTCGTCCGAGACGTTCCATTGCGAAGGCCGCAAGGACCGCGGGATTGTCCTCGACCGCAAGATTTCGAGCCTCGCCGAGGACACCCATCCGCGGGTAACGACGATCGGAACGCTCGCCAAGATCCGTCCCGCCTTCGGCGGCGTGCAGACAGGGGGCAACTCCTCGGCCGTCGTCGACGGCGCCGCCGGCGTTGTCGTCGCCAGCGGCGCATATCTCGAGGCGACAAGCAAAGCCCCGCTGGCGCGCCTCGTCGGCGCGCTCGCCATCGGATGTCCGCCCGAAATCATGGGCATCGGCCCAGCGCCGGCGATCCGCGCGCTTCTCGATCGCACCGGAATGACGCTCGATCGCATCGACCGCATCGAGATCAATGAGGCATTCGGAGCGCAGGTCATCGCCTGCATTCGTGAGCTCGGCCTCGATGAAGCAAAGCTCAACGTCAATGGCGGCGCGATCGCGATCGGCCATCCGCTCGGCGCGACGGGCGTGAGGCTCGTGCTGACGCTGGCGCGCGAATTGCAGCGGCGGGGCTTGCGTTATGGAATCGCCAGCGCCTGCATCGGCGGCGGCCAGGGCATCGCGCTGCTCATCGAGAATGTCGCGACATAGGCGCGCGTGGAGCCAAGAACGATGGCCGCTTCCTTCACCCGCCGATTGACGATCGAATGGGGCCATTGCGACCCGGCCGGCATCGTCTTCAACAGCCGTTTCTTCGAATTCTTCGACTGGGGCACGT
>DASZFX010000236.1:0-3613 GCA_035939375.1 Roseiarcus sp. | reverse complement strand
CGAACGCTGCCCGATCAAGGGGATGAACTGCTTGGGTAAGCTCTCCCGCGATTCGGGCCACATGCGGGTGCCGGACCCGCCGCACATGATCACAGGCCTGATCTTGGCCATTCGTTCCCCTGGTTTGCGCGTAGCGATTGCAATCGCCAGCCGAGCCTCCTCTGCAATAATGGCGGCGCCAAAGCAATGCCAGATCTGAGGCGCCCGACGAGAGCCGCGCAGAGGTTGCGCGAACCAGGATCCACCTGCTCATACCGCTAAGAAGCCGATGCCGCGAGCGCGGGCGCCCGGGCCACCATCCCAGCCTTCCGACGCCATTTCGCGCCAGCCCTCCGTCGAAATTTGACACCTCTCCGGGGCTCTCTTCTAATCCGCGAGGTCACTGTCGCCGCTTGGCGTTCTGGCGACGCTGGGAGGCATGGGGGCGGGAAAAATGTCATGGACTGGGATCGCGAAAGCGCTTGGCGGCGTGGCGTCGGTTGCCTGGGCCGGCCTCGCCATTTACCTCGTCTGGCTTCTCCGGAACTCTCTGGTCCAAGCGCTCGATCGAGTGAGTGGACTCGAGGCGTGGGGCGTCAAATTTGCCCTAACAGGCGGCCGCGAGGGGATGAGCGACGCCATCGCAATGGCGGAAAAGAACAAGAGGTGGCCAGTCGAAGGAACCGACCAGGAGCGCCAACGGGCGTTGGACAGGGCCGACAAGCGACGCCGAGTCTACGAGGGCGCCGAGATCCTCTGGGTGGACGACCGGCCGTCCAACAATCGCAACGAATCACGGATGTTGCGAAGCTTCGGCGCCCTGATCACGTTCGCCTGCGCCACCGACGAGGCGCTGGGCGCGATCAGGGACGCGAACACAGAGTCGCGGCCCTTCGATCTCGTGTTATCCGACATCTCCCGCGACATTCCGGTGTTGAATGATCGAGCCGGAATCGACATGCTGGCGACTTTCCGCAGCGAAGGGATCGTGCTTCCGGTCATTCTCTATGTTGGCAATCCCAAGCCGGGCGCGGCTGTTCCCGCCGGCGCCTTCGGCATCACCAACCGTCCAGATGTTCTCTTGACGATGGTCGGCGAGGCGCTCACCCGAATGGGACGGGGATGAGAGCCCGTTATGAGGCTTTGGGCCTATTCCGATCGCCTCCTTCCGCAACCGTCACGCTTCGTGCGTCGCTCGCCGCGCGCGGCTGAGGTAAGCGATGATCGACACGGCGGCCGCTGTCGTAACCAACGCGAGCGCGAAGGCGGCGAACGCGGCTGACAGCGACAAAGCTTGCGCGATCGCGCCGGTCGCCAACGGCGCCGGCAGGCGGGTCAGCGCGCTGAACAATGAGGCTGACGCGAGCCCGACCGCGGGTCCGGCCGCCGCCTGACGCGCGGCAAGCGCGAAACTGCACGGAACGATAGGCCCGGTGCCAACGCCGATCAGGGCGAAGCCCGCGACGCTCGCCGCGAACCCGGCCTGTACGCTGACCAGACCGAAGCCGGCGGCCGCGATCGCGAACGAAGCGATGATGATGCGAAGGTCGCTGACCCGAAGGCGAATCGCGTCGACGTTGAACCGCAGCGCAGCCTGGCAGGCGGAAAAGAACGCCGCGCCGAGGCCAGAAATCGCCGCCAGCCTCGGCGCTTCCTCGCGCAACAGCAGCGACGACCACACCGACGCCGCGAGTTCCGCCGCGATCGAGACGCCGACCGCGACGCCAAGCCCAATCAGAGCCGGCGCGAAGGACAATCCGCTTCGCCCTACCGACCCGACCCCTCCCGAAGCGGGACGATCGGTCCCCGCCGCGCGATGGTAGGCGACGCCAGCGCCGGCGAGCCCTAGCGCAGCAAGAACGCCGGCTGCCCACGGCGCTGGCCCGACGACGATCAAACTGCCGAGGATCGCGCCGAACGCCATGCCGGCGGACGCAGCGGCGTGCAGCCGCGCCAGGATCGGGCGGCCGAGCCGGCGTTCGATCCGCGCGCCCTCGGCGTTCATCAAGAGGTCGACGACGCCGCCGATGAACCCCGAGACGATCAGAGCGCGCCCGCCGACATGGCGATGAGATAGGCGCCGGTGTAGACGGTCAAGAAAACGCCGAACGTCGCCGCGTCGACGCCGGCGCGAATCAAAATCACGCCCGAGGCGCCGCCCCAGAGGCCGGCGCCGATGCCGAAGGCGAAGAACATCGCGGCGACCGCCGCATGCAGGCGCATGCGGGAGTCGCCCGGCGGCGTGAGAGCGCTCAAAAGTCGGTCGGCGCGCCGCCTTCTTCTTTGCGGCGGGCGACGAAGGCGGTCAGCGCCTCAAGGCGTTCGGCCTCGAGCGGAGGCGCGACGAAATCGCGCAGCCGGTCGGCGACGATGCGCTCGGCCGCGTCCACCGCGGTCGGCGATCCGGCTTCCCGCCAAGTCTCATAATTGCGCCAGTCAGAGATGGCTGGCGGAAAAAAAGCGGTGCGATAGCGCGACTGCGTGTGCTCGGCGCCGAAGAAATGCCCGCCAGGGCCGACTTCCCGCATCGCCTCAAGCGCCAGCTCCGCATCGTCGACTCGCAGCGGCCGCAAGAACTCGGCGACCATGGCTAAAAGATCGGCGTCGAGCGCCATTTTCTCAAACGAGGCTTGCAAGCCCCCCTCCATCCAGCCCGCGCCATGCATGAGAAAGTTGACGCCGCCCATGATCGCGCCCCAGAGCGAGAAGACGCTTTCATAGGCCGCCTGGGCGTCGAGCGAATTGGCGGCGTTGGCGTTCGAAGAGCGATAAGGCAGCCCAAGGCGTCGCGCCAGCTGCCCACCGACGATCGACGTTTTCATATATTCGGGCGTGCCGAAGGCCGGCGCGCCCGACTTCATGTCCACGTTCGAGGTGAAGCCGCCATAGACGAACGGCGCCCCCGGCCGCGCCGCCTGGGTCAGGACGAGGCCCGCAAGCGCCTCGGCGTGCTGCTGCGCGAGCGCGCCGGCGAGCGTCACCGGCGCCATGGCGCCAGCCAAAGTAAACGGCGTCATCACCACCACCTGGTTGCGGCGCGCCATCTGGATGATTCCTTCGAGCATCGGCGTGTCGAGCCTTAACGGCGACGACGAGTTGATGACCGTGAAGAGCGAGGGCTCGCGCTCCAGCGTCTCATCGTCGAGCCCACGGGCAATTTTGACCATTTCGATGGCGTCCAGGTTGCGCTCGCGCCCGAGGCTATAGGCGTGGACCGGCTTGTCCGACAGCGTCAGCATGTCGAACAGCGCGTCGAGATGGCGGATCGAGGCGGGAATGTCGATCGGTTCGACCGGATAGCCGCCGATGAAATGAATCGAATCGAAACTCTGCCCAAGCCGGATGAAGTTCTGATAGTCGCGCCTGTTGCCGGGCCGCCGCCCTCCCGCGCGGTCGAACGAATTGGGGGCGCTCGCCACGGTGCCGAAGGCGACGTGCCGACCGCCGATTGAGAGATGGCGTGCGGAATTGCGCGCGTGCAGCCTGAACGCCTGCGGCGCGAGGCCGATATGCGCCTCAACCAAGGCAGGGTCGAAGCGAACACGACGAGAGGCCGGATCGACCTCGGCGCCGACGGTCTTCAACATTGCGCGCGCCTCGTCGTGCAGGAAGTCGATCCCGATCTCTTTCAGCA
>DASZFX010000235.1:0-3565 GCA_035939375.1 Roseiarcus sp. | reverse complement strand
AGGGCGGCGACGGCGTGCAGGCGGAAGCAGTACCTTTTCGTTGCAGCGTACCCTCTTCCGGCGCCATAGCCCGTCTCAAGACGGCGTCCACCGACGCCCATGGCGCCACCTTCTCCCGCAGGCAGGCGGGAGAAGCGATTTCGTCCTCGTCGTTCAATGTTCCTCAACGTCCGCTGAGCCGACGACGCGCCCCTCCCGCCTGCGGGAGAGGGTTGGGGTGAGGGTGACCCGGAACATTTGCGCTTATTCGCGCGGCCGCATTCTACGAAAACGCCGCGCTTACTCCGCCGCCATCGCGGGCTTGGCGAAGGGCAGGCCGAGCGCCCGCCATGTCTCGGTCAGCGCCGCGACCAGTTCTTCGATCAGCCGATCGTCGTGATATGGCGTCGGCGTGACGCGCAGGCGCTCGGTTCCGCGCGCCACCGTCGGATAGTTGATTGGCTGGATATAGACGCCGTGGCGTTCGAGCAGACGGTCGCTCGCCACTTTGCAAAGCTCGGCGTCGCCGATCATCACAGGCACGATATGCGACGGATTGGCGAGGACCGGGATGCCCGCTTCAGCCAGCGCGGCCTTGGTCTTGGCGACCTGTTGCTGGTGACGGGCGCGCAAGGGGCCGGCGTCCTTGACGACGCGCACCGCCGCGACCGCGGCCGCGGCGACCGGCGGGGGCAGGGCGGTCGTGAAGATGAAGGCCGGCGCATGCGAGCGCACGGCGTCGATGATCCCCTTGCTCGCGGCGATATAGCCGCCGAGCGCCCCGAAGCCCTTGGCGAGCGTGCCTTCGATGACGTCGATCTCGGCCATCATGCCGTCGCGCTCGGCGACGCCGGCGCCGCGCGGCCCATAGAGGCCGACCGCATGGACTTCATCGATATAGGTGAGCGCTCCGTATTTTTTAGCGAGCGCGACCATGCCGCCGATCGGCGCAATGTCGCCGTCCATCGAATAGAGGCTCTCGAAGACGATCAGGGTCGGGCGGCCCGGCCGGCGCGCCTTCAGCAGACTCTCCAGATGAGCGAGATCGTTGTGGCGGAAAATCCGCTTCTCGCAATTCGAGCGCTTCACGCCCTCGATGATCGAATTGTGGTTCAGCGCATCCGATAGGATGAGACAGTCGGGCAAGAGCGAAGCGATCGTCGAAATCGAGGCCAGATTCGAGATCCACCCCGAGGTGAAGACCAGTGCGGCTTCTTTGTCATGCAGGTCGGCGAGTTCGGCCTCGAGGTCCACCAGCGGACCGTTGTTGCCGGAAATGTTGCGGGTGCCGCCGGCGCCGGCGCCATAACGGGCCGCGGCCTCCTGCATGGCTGCGACGACCTCAGGATGGCGCCCCATGCCGAGATAGTCGTTAGGGCACCAGACGACGATTTCGCGTTTTTCGACGAGGCCGTTTTCGCTCCGCCGCCAGAGGGCGCGCGGAAAACGCGAAGCGTCGCGCTCGAGCGGGGCGAAAACCCGGTAGCGCCGCTCTTCGCGCAGCCGGTCGGTCGCCTCTTCGAAGAAACGTGAATAGTCCATCCCGAACTCCGCGGCCGCAGGCCCTGCCGCTTTGGCGAGGATCGCAGATCCTTCCTTCAAAAAACTGATCCCGATCAAATTAGCGCCCGGTTTCGGGGGCTGACGGCGGGAGGTTACGGTCCGATCGCAAAGATTACCTTATAGGCGCTCTAAACGGTCAACGCGACGGCAGAGATGTCGCATCCGCGGTTAAGACTTTGCGTTTCGCCCAGTAGATTTGTGGCCGAAAAGGCCTTTTGTTTTGTGGCGCCGAATGGCTTTCGTTTGTGGCGCCTGCGGGGCCTTTTTCCTCAACCAGGGCTTGCGGCTGGCGATATTGCACTGCACAATCTCAAGGTTTCGCAAGTCGGAGCCTTTCATGATCGCCCGTCCACGCCGCAGCGTCCTTTACATTCCCGGCTCCAACCCCCGGGCGCTCGCCAAGGCGCGGACATTGCCGGCCGACGCCTTGATCCTCGATCTTGAGGATTCCGTTGCGCCCGATCAAAAGGCGCTCGCCAGAAGGCAGGTCGCCGCGGCTGTAGGCGAGGGCGGTTTCGGCGCCCGGCAGGTCGTCATCCGCGTCAATGGCCTGCAATCGCCCTGGGGCAGGGAGGATATGGCCGTGGCGGCGGCGGCCGGCCCGAATGCGATCTTGCTGCCCAAGGTCGACGGCCCCGGCATGATCATGCATGCGGCGCGGGAATTGCGCGAAGCCGGCGCGCCGGACCCGCTTCGCCTCTGGGCGATGATGGAGACGCCGCTCGCCATTCTCAACGCCGGCTCGATCGCGGCGGCCGCGGCTGATCCCGCCGCCCGGCTCGAAGCGCTGGTCATGGGGCTTAACGATCTCGCCAAGGAGACGCGCGCGCGCCTGACGCCGGGGCGCGGCGCGATGACGCCCTGGCTCGCCCTATGCGTCGCCGCGGCGAGGGCGCATGGCGTCGACATCATCGACGGCGTCTTCAACGACATCGCCGATCTCGACGGCTTCAGGCGCGAATGCGAACAGGGCCGCGACATGGGGCTCGACGGCAAGACGCTCATCCATCCGAGCCAGATCGAAATCTGCAACCAGGTCTTTGCGCCGACCAAGGCCGAAATCGACGCAGCGAGCGCCATCATCGCCGCCTTCGACGAGCCCGCCAATCAGGGCAAGGGCGTCATCCAGATCAACGGGCGCATGGTCGAGCGCCTGCACGCCGACATGGCGCGGCGCACGCTCTCGATCGCCGCAGGCGTTGCGGCGATGGCGCCCTAGAGTTGGAAATCGTCGCGCGAAAGTCTAGACCGAGCGGACCCGCGCCGTCCGTCTCACGGAGCCCTGCCCATGAGCTATGTCTATCGCCCGGTGCTTTCGATCGGCGCCGACGAAACGACCTATCGCAAATTGACCGGCGAGGGCGTCAGGATCGAGAACGCGCTCGGGCGCGACATCCTCGTCGTCGATCGCGAGGCGATCCGTCTCCTTGCCGAGCAGGCGCTGATCGACATCAACCATCTCTTGCGGCCGGGCCATCTCGCCCAGCTCGCCACGATACTCGATGATCCCGAGGCGACGGCGAACGACAAATTCGTCGCCTATGACCTGTTGAAGAACGCGAATATCGCCGCCGGCGGAGTCCTGCCGATGTGCCAGGACACCGGGACGGCGATCGTCGTCGCCAAGAAGGGCCGGCTGATCTGGACCGAGGGCGATGACGAAGCGGCGATCGCCGAAGGCATCGCCGGAGCGTACGAGAAGAAGAACCTTCGCTATTCGCAACTCGCGCCGCTCTCCATGTTCGAAGAAAAGAACACCGGCGACAACCTGCCCGCGCAGATCGAAATCCTCGCCGAGGGCGAAGACGCCTATAAGTTCCTGTTTATCGCCAAAGGCGGCGGCTCGGCGAACAAGAGCTTCCTCTTTCAAGGCGCGCCCTCGCTGCTGACGCATGACCGGATGCTCGCCTTTCTCAAGGAGAAAATCCTGACCCTCGGCACCGCCGCCTGTCCGCCGTACCATCTCGCCATCGTCATCGGCGGGACCAGCGCCGAACAGACGATGAAGACCGTCAAGCTCGCC
>DASZFX010000234.1:0-1895 GCA_035939375.1 Roseiarcus sp. | reverse complement strand
GCTTTCCAGCGCGGTGACGGTGCTGAGCTCCGACGATCCGGTGCGGGTGTACCAGAATTTCGCGACGCTCGATCTGCTCTCCAACGGGCGCGCCGAGATCATGGCGGGACGTGGGTCCTTCATCGAATCCTTTCCGCTCTTTGGATACGACCTCAACGACTATGACGAGCTTTTCTCCGAGAAGCTCGACCTTCTTCTGAATATCCGCGCGAACGAGCGCGTGACTTGGTCGGGGCGCCATCGTCCGCCGCTCGTGGGCCAGGGGATCTATCCGCGCGCCTTGCAAAAGGAATTGCCGATCTGGGTCGCCGTCGGCGGCACGCCGCAATCGGTCGCGCGGGCGGGAAGGCTTGGTCTCCCCTTGACCATCGCGATCATCGGCGGCGAGCCGCAGCGTTTTGCGCCCCTTGTCGCTCTCTATCGAGAGGCGGCGAGCCGCGCCGGGCAAGACGCGTCGAATCTCGCCGTCGGCATAAACTCGCATGGCTTTCTCGCGGACGACGCTGAAAAGGCCGCCGATATTTTCTTTCCGCCCTATGCGGCGACGATGAGCAGGATCGGCCGCGAGCGCGGCTGGCCGCCGATCAGTCGGGCCGATTTCGATTCGGGCCTCGATCTGCACGGCTGGCTGGCCGTCGGCGGGCCGAAGGAGGTCATTGAGAAAATCCTCTATCAACATCGGCTTTTCGGCCATCAGCGATTCCTCATGCAGATGACGGTCGGGCCGACGCCGCATGACGCCGTCATGCGCTCGATCGAGCTTCTGGCCAAGGAAGTCGCGCCGGCCGTGCGCACGGAATTGGCGCGCCGCGCATCGGCGAGTTGAGCGCGATCGTCGATGGCCGGATGTGAGCCCCAGTGACCGACGGTCTGCCCAGTCCGCAACGCGCTTTTGCGTTTTTCGCGGTGGCGATCGCCTTGACGATGGCGGTGCTCGACGGCGCCATCGTCAATGTCGCGCTGCCGACGATCGCCAAGAACCTTCGCATCCAACCCTCCGACGCGATTTGGATCGTCAACGCCTATCAGCTCGCCATCACGGTGTCGCTTTTGCCGCTGGCCTCGCTCGGCGACAGCGTCGGCTATCGCCGCGTCTATTGGTGGGGCCTTGCCGTTTTCACGGTCTCGTCGCTCATCTGCGCCTTCTCGACGTCGTTGACCATGCTCGCCATCGCCCGCATGACCCAGGGGCTCGGCGCGGCCGGAGTGATGAGCGTCAACATCGCGCTGGTGCGGTTCATCTTTCCAAGGGCGCGGCTCGGCCGCGGCGTCGGCAATACGGCGCTCGTCGTCGCTGTGTCCTCGGCGGCGGGGCCGAGCGTCGCCGCGGCCATTCTCGCCGTCGCCTCTTGGCGCTGGCTGTTCCTTGTCAATGTTCCGCTGGGCGCGTTGGCGCTGATCATTGCGGCGCGCGCTTTGCCGGGGACGCCCGCATCCGGCCACCGCCTCGACATTGCAAGCGTCATCCTGAACGCGCTCGCCTTCGGCCTGATGATCATCGGCGTCGACCAGATTCGCCAAGGCGAAAACGTCGCCCCCGTGGCCGCTCTTGCCGGGGCGGCTGTCGCCGGCGCTTTTCTGGCGCGCCGCGAACTCAAGCAACCGGCGCCGCTGCTGCCGGTCGATCTCTTGAAGCGACCGATCTTCGCCTTGTCGATGGCGAGTTCGATAACGTCCTTTTCCGCCCAGGCGCTGTCCTATGTCGCTTTGCCGTTCTACTTCGAGGACGCGCTTCATCGCTCGGAAACGGCGACCGGCCTGATGATGACGCCCTGGCCTCTGGCCACCGCCTTGATGGCGCCGATCGCCGGTCGTCTTGCCGATCGCTACGCGCCCGGCAAGCTCGGCAGCCTGGGCCTGATCATGCTCTCTGCCGGCCTGGTGCTTGTCGCAAC
>DASZFX010000233.1:0-2699 GCA_035939375.1 Roseiarcus sp. | reverse complement strand
AAGACGATCGCCTCCTCGCTGACGCCGGGATCGCCGGCCGAGGCGGGGCTTGTCGCTGCGGCGAGAAAGGCAAGGACCACAGCGCAGGCGCGCCCCGCCGGCGCGCAACGCAACGCGCGTTTGCGTCCTGGCAACAGGGACCCCAGCATCACATCGCCCTCAGTCGCCTGAAAGCTGTGCGAATACTCCTGCTTTTCAGTTAAGATCGCAGTTGCGTCTCAAGTTTCGGGTCGTGAAATGGCTGATTAAGGCCCGGAATCACCTATCAACGCTTGAAGAACGTGTAAAAATTCGTTCAAAAAACTTGTGAAATCCCGTTAGAAGCGAATTTTATCGATTGGAATAGGATCTCCGCGCTCTGCTCGTCAACGATCCTCAGATTACGGCTCGTGAATACTTGCCGCTTTGCCCAAGGCAAAGCCATCCCCTTTTGTTTCTTTCAACGCCACGCGAGCTCCCGCTCCTTTACCACATTCCTTTTGGTGAGACGTTCGCCTAATTTGGCGAGTCCATACGCTCGTCGGCAATGGAAGCCCAACGGCTTCGTTGCAATACCAAGCCTCCCGTCTCGCAAAATGTCCCATCAAATATTTCGGACGCGTACGCTCGGATGTTTTGCTTGCCATTCGTACCACCATTTCTCAGTCGAGAAGTCTGATATCTGTACTATGGTTCAATCGATTGGTGATCCCATTGCTTACCAAAGTTCTTGAAGAGTGACGCTTTCTTCAATTGCGAGCGACGCCAGAAGAAACAGAGTTCAAAGAGGGATTTCTTCTGACACGAACGGCACAATGGATCGGCGCCACATGAAGTGAATATTCCTTAGCGATGCGCAGGCGCGATAGCGGCGATACCGTAAGCTGAGCGTTGCGTGCTATCGTTGGCGACCAACCTCGGTCAGGGCGACGGGTCGCATCGGGTAAGATCCAGGCAATGAGCGCACGCTTTTGGAAGGCCGAACATGAACCCCAGGGTCGATTTCTGGTTCGATTTCGCCAGTTCTTATTCCTACCCCGCCGCGATGCGGGCCGAACCGTTGGCGCAGAGCGCCGGCGTCACACTCAACTGGCGGCCTTTCCTGCTCGGTCCGATCTTTGCCGCTCAAGGCTGGACCAATTCGCCCTTCAATCTTTTTCCGCGCAAGGGCCGCTACATGTGGCGCGACCTGGAGCGAGTTTGCGCGCGAGAGAATCTGCCGCTGCGCCGGCCGGAAGCCTTTCCGCAAAATTCGCTTCTCGCCGCCCGCTGCGCGCTGACGCTCGATGTCGCCGCGCGCTCGGCCTTCGCCAAGGCCGTCTTCGCCGCTGAATTCGCCAAGGGCGAACGGATCGACGATAGAGCGACGCTCGCCGCCATTCTCGCCACGCTCGGCCTGCCGGACAGCGCGCTCGAACGCGCGACCAGCGATCCGGTCAAACAAGCGTTGCGCGCTGAGACCGTGGAAGCTCAGCGTCTCGAGATTTTCGGCGCGCCGAGTTTCGTGACGGCGGACGGCGAACTCTTCTGGGGCAACGACCGGTTCGAAGAATCGCTCGCCTGGGCAATCGCGCATGAGGCGCCGCCATCGCCGCCGTCGGCTTGATCGGCCGCGCCCTTGCTTTTCAAGAGATTAAGGACAATCGTTCGTCTGGGCTCGCCGCCCTCGCGAGGAAGGATCGCTTAGACCATGGCGCAGAGCGATGGATCGCCTTCGAGGTTCAGCGCCGCGCTGCGCGCGACGGCCGGCAACTTTCTCGAAATGTTCGACTTCTTCCTGGCCGGCATCTATGCGGAGCAGATCGGCCACGCCTTTTTCGCCACCGGCTCGGAATTCGTCGATACGTCGCTGGCCTATTTCGTGTTCTGGATCGGCGCGCTGATGCGACCGCTCGGCGCCATCTATCTCGGCGCCTATGTCGACAGCGTCGGGCGCCGCAAGGGCCTCATCGTCACGCTCTCGATCATGGCGACTGGAACGGTCATTATTGCCGCGACGCCGAGCTATGCGACGATCGGCGTCGCCGCGCCCATCATCTTCATCGCCGGGCGGCTGATGCAAGGCTTTTCGGCCGGTGTCGAACTTGGCGGCGTCTCGGTCTATCTCGCTGAAATGGCGCGACCCGGCACGAAAGGCTTCGTCACCTCGTTCCAGTCGGCGAGCCAGCAAGTCGCCGTCCTCGTCGGCGCGCTGATCGGCTATGCGATCAACCATTTCCTGCCGGCGCAAGACATACTCGACTGGGGCTGGCGCATTCCCTTCGTGATCGGTTGCCTGATCGTGCCGCTGATTTTCGTATTGCGCCGCCAGCTGCAAGAAACGCCTGAGTTCCTCGCCAAGAAGCATCATCCGAGCCCCCGCGAGATCTATCGCGCCGTCGCGGCGAACTGGCCGGTGGTCCTGCAAGGCATGATGATGGTGATGCTGACCACGGTCTCCTTCTACTTCATCACCGTCTATACGCCAGATTTCGGCAAGTCGCTGAAACTGCCGCCAAGCGATACGCTGCTGGTGACAGTGCTCGTCGCCGCCGCCAATTTCTGTTGGCTGCCGATCGGCGGCGCGATATCGGATCGCATCGGCCGCCGGCCGGTCTTGTTGGCCATGGCGGGACTTTTCCTCGTCTCGTCCTATCCCGCGGTGTCCTGGCTCGCGTTTGAACCGACATTCGGGAAGCTGATCGCGGTCGAGATGCTGTTCTCACTCTTCTACGGCCTCT
>DASZFX010000232.1:0-6231 GCA_035939375.1 Roseiarcus sp. | reverse complement strand
AAGACGATCGCCTTCGCTCTTTCGGTCGGGCTCGCGGCCCTCGCCGGCGGCGCCCTCATCGTAATCCAACCGGTCGATTCCTCGTCCGGCCAAATCTTCGTCGGGCGTTTGTTCGCCATCGTCATCATGGGCGGCCTTGGGTCGTTGCCGGGGACGGTGATAGCTGGGCTGCTGTTCGGCGTGATCGAAGATTTGACGGCCACGCTGCTCGGCCCGTCGTGGTCGCCGGCCGTCGCCTTCGGTCTCCTGCTCGGGTTTCTCGCGCTTAGGCCCCGCGGCCTTCTCGGGGCGGCGACGTGACGGGCGCAAGCAGCTTCTTCTTCTGGCGGAACGGGCTCGCGCTGGCGTTCGTCTGCCTCGTCGCCACGGCGGCCGCGCTCCGGGCCGTGCACAACGACTACGCCTTCTTCGTGGGCTATGTCGTTTTCCAATACGGCGCGCTCGCCATCGCCTGGAACATATTGGGCGGCTATGCCGGCTTCGTGAACTTCGGCGCCGAGGCGTTTTTCGCGGCGGGCGCGTATACGACGGTGGCGCTGAACAAGGCGCTCGCCCTGCCGATTCTTGCCTGCGTCCTCGCAGGCGCCTGCGTGGGCGCGGCGCTCGGACTCGTCATGGGCTCGTTTACCCTGCGCCTGCGCGGCGTCTACTTCGCGATCGCGACGCTCTCGCTCTCCGTCGTCCTGCAGACGCTCGTCGTCAATTGGAGCTATGTCGGCGGCTCGAGCGGCGCCTACCTCATGCGCCCGAAGGCCATCGCGCTTTTCGCAAGCTACACCGAGTTCCTCTGCCTGCTCATGTTAGCGATCGCCGCGACGGCGGCGCTGATCGCCGCTGCGATCGAGCGCTCGTCCGTCGGCGCCGGGCTTGCGGCAATTCGCGACGACGAAACGGCGGCGGCGGCGCTCGGCGTGCCGACGTTGCGACTGAAGCTGCTCGCTGCGACGACGAGCGGCGCCATCATGGGCATGGCCGGGGCGCCGCTGCCCTTCTACAATTCGTACCTGAATCCGGATTCCGCCTTTGCCGTCGGCTACACGGTAAACGCGATGGCGATGCCCCTTGTCGGAGGCACGCAGAGTTGGCTCGGTCCCGTTCTTGGCGCGCTGCTTTTGGGCTCGATTCAGCAATTTGCGGTCGCGTTCGTCTCCTCGTCCGCCAGCCTCACGCTGATCGGACTTGTATTCATGGGCTTCGTCGCTTTGGCTCCGCAGGGCCTGCTTGGCCTCTTCCGGTCGCTTCGGGCCGCGCGAGCGGGCCCGTGACGCAGCCGTTGCTGCAAGTCCAAGATCTCGGCAAGCGCTTCGGCGGCTTCGTCGCGCTGGAGGGCGTCTCCTTATCTGTCGCGCCGGGCGAGCGCCTCGGACTCATCGGACCCAACGGGTCGGGAAAGAGCACCTTCGTCAATTGTCTGGGCGGCGCCTTGGCGCGCCACGACGGCGTCGTCGTTTTCGGCGGCCGCGATCTCGCCGGCCTGCCGCCCTATCGCCGTGTGCGTCTTGGGCTCGCCCGTACGTTTCAGCTGCCGCGCGCCTTCGCGAGCCTCACTGTGCTCGAAAACGTCGAAGTCCCGTTCCGCTTTCTGGATCCACGCGGCGGGCCCACGTCGGAACGGGCGTGGCGCCTACTCGAACGCGTCGGCCTTGGGCGCAAGGCGCGGTTCAGGCCGCGCGACCTCACGCAAGTCGACCTGCGCCGACTCGAACTGGCGCGCGCACTCGCCTGCCAACCGAAACTCCTTCTCGCGGACGAAACGATGGCCGGTCTTTCGCACGCCGAAGTCGACGACATCCTGGAATTGTTGTTCCGCGCCAACGCCGACGGCGTCGCTGTCGTCATGATCGAACATATCATGAGGGCGGTGACGACGTTCTCCGAACGCCTGGTCGTGTTCGTTGCCGGCCGCGCCATCGCCGACGGCCCGACGCAGGAGATTTTGCGCCGAAAGGACGTCGAGGCGGCTTATCTTGGAGAGTGAAGCGCTCACGATCAAGGGACTTGCCGCCGGCTACGGCGCCGTGCGGGCGCTCGATGGCGTCTCACTGCACGTTCGCTCCGGCGAAACCGTCGCCCTGCTCGGCGCCAACGGCAATGGCAAGACGACGCTCATGCGCTGCTTGCTGGGCTTGGTGCGACCATGGGAGGGCGAGCTGCGGGCGAATGTCGGCGGAAGGACGGTGGAGCTGGATCGATTGGAGCCGGAGGAAATCGTGGCTCTCGGAATTGTCCTCGTTCCGGAAGGCCGTCGGCTGTTCGCGGATCTCAGCGTGGAGGACAACCTCGCGCTCGGCGCCTATCGTCCGGCCGCCCGCAGGCGATACGCCGAGAATTTCGCGCGCTGCTGCGAGATGTTCCCTCGTTTGCGCGAGCGGCGCCGACAGCGCGTCGGCAGCATGAGCGGGGGCGAGCAACAGATGGTGGCGCTCGGTCGCGCCGTCATGGCGGCCCCGGAAATCCTCCTTGTCGACGAACCCTCGGTCGGGCTCGCGCCGATCCTCGTTCGGCAGACGATCGACGCGATCGCCGACCTCAAGCGCCGCCTCGGCCTGACCGTGCTAATGGCTGAACAAAACCTTGCCCAGGCGATCCGCGTGGTCGATCGGGGATACGTTCTGGCCCATGGCAGGGTCGCGTTTGAAGGCCGTTCGGCAGCGGAACTCGCCGAAAATCCGGTCGTGCGCGATATCTATCTTGGGCGCTGAGTCCGCAGTCAAGCGATCGCGCAGTGCGCGAGGCGGCTCTTCGACCAAGACCGGCCGCGCCATGCGTGATCGGATAGCCGCGGAGCGCCTCAACGCTGTTCAAATCTCGAACTCGACGCCGATTTCCATGATTTGTGCGCTAGGAATCTTGAAATATGCGCCGGGGCGTTGGGCGTTGTGATGCATGAACGCGAAAAGCGCCTCGCGCCAGCGCGACAGTTCGGCGCGCCGCCCGGTCGGAATGATTGTCTCGTGACCGGTGTAGTAGATCAACTGCGAGGGGTCGACTTTCGCGATCTGACCGAGCCTTCCCGCAAGTTCAAGTCCCTCGGGTACATTGGGTTGCTCCATGAAGCCGAAGCGCAACTCGACGCGCGTGACGCCGTCGGAAATTCGAGTGACCGCCGTTCGATCGTCGTCTGACACCCGCGGCGTTTCTGCCGTCGTCACTGCGACAAGCAGCACGTTTTCGTGCAGGACATGGTTGAATTTGACGTTGTGCGAGAGCGCGAGCGGCACGCCCTTGGCCATGCGGCCGAGCACGACCGCCGTACCTGGGATGCGAAACGGCGGGTTGCGCTTGAGGTTTTCGATAAAGTCGCTTGCGCGTTCGCGAACCTTCAGGCGAACCGCATCCATGACTTCCTCGCCTTTGCGCCACGTCAGCATAAGGAAGGCGATGACAAAAGCGATGAGCAATGGGAACCAACCGCCATCGAAGAGCTTCGTCGAGGTCGAGGCGAAAAATAGCAAATCGAGCGCGAGCAAGCTGCCGTTCACCCCATAGACGACAAGCCGATTATGCTTCCAATGCAGCGCCACGGACGTGGCCATCAGCGTCGTGATCGCCATCAGCAAAGAGACTGCTATGCCGAAAGCGCCCGCCAGCGCTTCCGAAGAGCCGAAGCCCAGAACGGCGGCGAGCGTGGCGGCGCAGAGCGCCCAGTTGACGAACGGGACGTAAATTTGGCCGATCTCGCGACCAGCGGTGTGAACGACATTCATGCGTGGCAGAAAGCCGAGATTGATGGCTTGCTGCGTCATGGAATAGGCGCCTGAGATGATCGACTGAGAAGCGATTACGGTGGCGACTGTCGCAAGGGCCACCAGTGAATAGTGCGCCCATTGTGGCGCAAGCTCATAGAACGGACTGTCCAGGGCCCCAGGCGCCGTGAGGAGCAGTCCGCCTTGGCCGAAATAGTTAAGGGTCAGGGCCGGCAGCGCCACGCCGAACCAAGCGACGCGGATCGGAAACGGGCCGAAATGGCCCATGTCGGCATAGAACGCCTCGCCGCCGGTGACCGCCAGGAAGGCGCCTCCTATGACGACGAACGCCAAAGGTCCAGCGTGCCAGAGATAGGTGACGGCCGGCAACGGACTCAACGCGGCGAGCACCGCCGGCGCCTTGACGATTCCCAAAATGCCGAGGACGCCGGCCACGATGAACCAAATCAGCATGACCGGCCCGAAGATGCCGCCGATCCAGGACGTGCCATTGTGCTGGATAAGGAAAAGTCCGGCGAGGATGACCACCGTCAGCGGGACGACGTAGTGCTGCGTCTGAGGAGCATAGATTTTGAGGCCTTCGATCGCGCTCAAGACTGAGATAGCCGGCGTGATGCAGCCGTCGCCATAAAGCAACGTCGCCCCGATGAGGCCGATCACCACCATAACCGCGCGCCACCTGCTTTGCTTGGCGCGGCGCGGGCTGACCAAGGCGAGCAGCGCCAGGATGCCGCCTTCGCCATGGTTGTCGGCGCGCATGATCAGGATCGCATATTTGAGGGAAATGACGACGATCAGCGACCAGAAGATCAATGAGATGATGCCCAGCACGGCTTCTGGCGACACTTGCCCTGCGGGACTGGCGGCCTTAGCGGCCACATTCAGCGTATAGAGCGGGCTCGTCCCGATATCGCCAAACACGACCCCCATGCATGCAAGCGCCGCCGGCGCCCAAGGGCCCGCCGTCCCCGATCGGGTTGTGTCTCCCATTTTCGCTGTTGCACTCATATCGAGCGACCAACGCTGTCACCGCACCATACCGCAAGCCTAACACTTGGAAAGCATGAAGGCGCGCTGGTTGAAAGATTCCGCGTACGTTGGTTGATTGTCGAGCGCCTTGATCTGCCGCAACGCTTTCGGTGACAAGCGCACGCAACTAGACCGAGGCGATCGCGACAATGCTTGAACTTACGTCCAGACCCGCACTGGCGGCGTTCGTTTCGTCCAACCCGTTGCGCCGGTCATTGGCGCGTCGCTCCATTCGACGGCGACGCTTTTTCCTTCGCCTGTCCCCCTTCGCGCCCAATCCTCCAACTCTCTGAGATAGTTTATATATATACTACTTTTTTGGAAACAGCCGCTCTCGGCTCTCGCAAACGATCCCGGTAGAGCGGGCGGCATGCGGCGTCGCCGTTCAATCAGTCCTATGCGCGCAGCAAATCGCGCTCCGCGCTCACCCTGCGGCGCTCAAGATTTCGGACGCTGGAGGACCGTCCGTTGGCGAGCTATAGTCGAAACGTCTATCGCTTTTAGAGGAACGTCCGGAGGGACGCCGGGAAAGGATCGGTAGATGCCGGTGGCGCACGAGCCATGGCTCGTCGCTCTTTCCCTGATCGTGGCGATCCAAGGAGCCTATGTGGGGCTCGGATTGGCCGTTCAGGTCCGCAAGGCCGCGGGAACGCGGCGCCGCCTTCTTTTGGCGAGCGCCGCGGTCTCGCTTGGCGTCGCCATTTGGGCCATGCATTTCGTCGGCATGCTGGCCGCGCGCCTGCCCTTCCCGGTCGATTATCTGGTCTTGCCGACGCTGCTTTCGTTTCTGATCTGCGTCATCGTGGTCGGGGTCGGCGTTTTTGCCGCAAGCGCGGCGACCCTGACGCCAGCGCGGCTCGCCGCCTCGTCCTGCCTTATGGGCTTCGGCATTTTCACGATGCACTACATCGGCATGTCGGCGTTGCACGAGAGCGCCCATATGGAGCACAGGCCGGTCCTCGTCGTCGCAAGCTTGGCGATCGCCATTGGCGCGTCGGGCTTGGCGCTCTGGTTGGCCGCCAATCGCAGCGCCCGGCCGCCGCTCATTCTGTCGGCGGTCGCCTTCGGCTTGGCGATTTCCGGCATGCATTACACGGCCATGTTCGGGTTGATGATATTTCCAGTGAACCCTGGGTCCGTGGACGCGCCCGCTTTGTCGACGGATTTCCTGGCCATAGTGGTCGCCGTCGTCGCCTTCTGCGTCTCGGCGATGTTCCTGCTCTTCCTTGTGCCCGACCGCAGCGCGGCGGAAGCGGACAATCGACCCGATGACTGGCCGGAGGGCGCCGCTTTCGCGGCGGCTCGACCGCCGGCAGGCGATGTCGAAGTCGGACGCGGGACCTTCATGCCGCTCGGCGGCGCCGGCGGACCGCCGCGACGCTTGGCGCGCCATCTCCCGGTTGAGCGCGACGGCGCGACCCGATTTGTCGCTGTTGACGATGTGTACGCCGTTCACGCCAATGCGCACTACACCTACATCTTTGACGGCGCGACC
>DASZFX010000231.1:0-3316 GCA_035939375.1 Roseiarcus sp. | reverse complement strand
GCCGGCGTGGACGCGCGACGCTATGGGCCGGATCGTCTGGTGCAATGGCGCCTACGCTCAAGCCGTCGACGCCCCCGACGCTGAGGCCGCGATCGCCAACTGCGGCGAAATCTTCGATCCCGCAGTCCGCCGCGAAGCGACGGCCGCGCTTAAGGAGACCGGGGCCTGGAAGCGCCGTGGGTCGGCAGTCGTCGGCGGCGACCGCCGGACCTTCGAAGCCGTCGAGGCAAGCGCTCAGGGCGGCTCCGCTGGCGTTGCCCGTGACGTTTCCGAAATCGTGGCGCTGAGAGCGGATATGGAGCGCAACGAGGACGACTATTCGCGTATGATCGATCGGCTGTCGACAGCGGTTGCGATCTTCGATAAGTCCAAGCGGCTCACCTTGTACAATGCCGCCTACCGGCAAATCTGGTCGCTTGAGCCGGCCTTTCTCGATCAAGCGCCGAGCGACGGCGAAATCCTCGATAGGCTGCGCGCCAAGCGGCAATTACCCGAACAGGTCGACTTCCGCGGCTGGAAGGCGCAGCAATTGAGCGCTTATCAGGCGATCGAGCCGAGCGAATCCGTGTGGCATTTGCCCGACGGGCGGGCGCTGCGCGTCGTCGTGAGCCCCAATCCGAAAGGCGGCGTCACCTATCTCTATGACGACGCGACGCAGAGCTACGCGCTCGCCTCCCAAGTGACCGCGCTCACCCATGTGCAGGGCGAAACGCTGGACGCGCTCAAGGAAGGGGTGGCGGCGTTCGGGGCGGATGGGCGCATAAAGCTGTTCAACCCCGCCTTCGCAGAACTCTGGCGAATCGATCCGACGGTCCTCGGCGAACGCCCGCATATCGACGAGATCGCGCGCGCCTGCAAGCCGCTGTGCGGCGACCCCGAACTGTTCGACGCGCTTAGGGCGGTGATCGTCGATCTTCCGGAGCATCGCAAGAACCGGACGGCGCGAATCGAGCGCACGGACGGGCTCATCCTCGATTGCGCCGCTCTTCCGTTGCCGGACGGAGCGACCCTCATGACGTCACTGGATGTGACCGCTGGCGTCAACATCGAGCGTGCGTTGACCGAGCGCAATCAGGCGCTCATCGCGGCGGAAAAGCTGCGCAACGATTTCGTCAACCACGTCTCATACGAGCTGCGCACGCCGCTTACCAACATTATCGGCTTCACCCAGCTTCTCGCGGGCGGAGTCGTTGGCCCGCTCAATCCAAAGCAGCTCGAATATGCGGGATTCATCACCGATTCGTCGCATGCGCTGCTCGCCATCATCGACGACATTCTCGATCTAGCCTCGATGGACGCCGGGGCGCTGGAGCTTAGGCTCGAGGACGTCGACGTCGCCGAGGCGATGAAGGCCGCGGCGGCGGGCGTGCAGGATCGCCTGAGCGAGGCGGCGATCGAGTTGCGCATCGTCATGACCGACGGGGTCGGGTCGCTGCATGCGGACGGCCGGCGGGTGCGTCAGGTCTTGTTCAATCTTCTCTCCAACGCGATCAATTATTCGGAGGCGGGCCAGACCGTCACGCTGGCGGCGATGCGACGCGGGGCGGAGATCGTGTTCAAGGTCAGCGATCGCGGACGCGGCATTCCTCCCGAGATGATCGATCGCGTGTTCGAGCGGTTCGAGACCTTTCCCAACGGCTCCCGGCATCGCGGCCCCGGCCTCGGCCTGTCGATCGTGAGGGCGATGGTCGAACTCCATCAGGGCCGGGTCCTGATCGACACCGCGCCCCGGGAGGGAACAACGGTCACCTGCATCTTTCCCGTGGATCCAATAGGGGCGACGGCGGCGAGCCCGCAACTCATGGCGCCGCCCAAGACGCACTCGGTCCAGTAAAGGGCATGAATAGTCTCGCCGGTGTAAGAGAAGAAGCGGGCGTTTGGAGCTTCGAGTCCCCGGACGAAGCGGCGACTTTCGCCATCGCGGCGGCGCAGGCGGCCTGGCTTGAGCCCGACGATTTCGTCGCTCTCATCGGCGATCTCGGAGCCGGAAAAACCGCTTTCGCCCGTGGGCTTATCCGGGCCCTTGCCGAGGCGCCGGAGCTCGAAGCGCCGAGTCCGACCTTCACCTTGATGCAAGTTTATGAAGCCCCGCGAGGGCCCGTGGTTCACGCCGATTTCTACCGGCTGCGCGGCCCAACGGAGCTCGCAAATCTCGGCTGGGAGGAAGCTGTCGACGGCGCGATTGCGATCGTCGAGTGGCCGGAGAAGGTCGCGCAAGCGCTGCCCGCCGACCGGCTCGAGGTCGACATCCGTTTTGATGCCAAACGCGGCCCCGATTTTCGCTTGCTGACATTGCGCGGGTTCGGCGCGGTCCGCCCGCGTTTGACACTGGCGCTTGGCGTCGCGAGGCTGCTCGAGCGTTCCGGCTGGAGCGACGCAAGCCGCGAATTCCTGCAGGGCGACGCGTCCATTCGCGCCTATGAGCGTCTGACCAAGCCAACCGGCGAGACTGCGATCTTGATGATCTCGCCGCCCCGGCCGGACGGGCCCATCCTTCGCTTCGGCAAGCCATACGCGGCGATCGCCAAGTTGTCGCCCGACATCCGAGCCTTCATCGCCATGGCCGAGGGCCTGCGCGGGCTCGGCTACTCAGCCCCGGCTCTCATCGACTACAGCATCGACGAAGGACTGGCGCTGATCGAAGACTTCGGCTCAACCACCATCGCCCAAAACGGCGTTCCGGATGGCGCACGCTATGCGCCGGCGATCGCGCTTCTCGCCGATCTGCACGGACGCGAACTGCCGCCGAGCTTGTCGGCTGGCGAGGAACCCTACGAACCCCCGGTCTACGACATCGAAGCGATGCTGGTCGAAGCCGAGCTCGTAAACGACTGGTACGCGCCGGCGATCGCTCGGGTGACGCCGCCATCGGGCGCGCGCATGCAGTTTCTGGCGATCTGGCGCGAGCTCCTGGCGCCCATCCTCGCCGATCCCACAACCTGGACGCTGCGCGACTATCATTCGCCCAATCTGCACTGGCTGGCGGAGCGGCAGGGCTTGAAGCGAATCGGCCTCATCGATTTTCAGGACGCGGTGATCGGGCCGCCGGCCTACGATGTCGTTTCGCTTTTGCAAGACGCGCGCGTCGACGTGCCGGAGGATCTCGAGATGCGTCTCGCCGCCCTCTATATGCGCCGCAGGACGGGCGCCGATCCGGCCTTCGACACCCAGCGCTTCGCCGCCGCCTATGCCGCGATGGGAGCTCAGCGCGCCACCAAGATTCTTGGCCTGTTCGCCCGACTCGACAAACGCGATCACAAGCCTGAGTACTTGCACCACCTGCCGCGGATGGAGCGTTACCTCGCGCGCAACCTCG
>DASZFX010000230.1:0-4821 GCA_035939375.1 Roseiarcus sp. | reverse complement strand
ATCGCCACCGACAAAAACAGCATCTGGCTCGCATAGCCGACCGCCGCTTTCAAAGCCTGGTCGCCCAGCCGCGAGACGTAAAACAGCGAAAGAAGGTCGACGAAGAAGACCGCCATGAGGCCGACCGTGCCCGTCGCGGTCATCACCGCGACATGGCGCAGCGTCGAGCCTTGCGTAAAGACGGCGCGCTGCACGGGGGCGGAGGAGGCGGCCGCGGCGGTCAAATGAACTCCTCCCCGCGCGCCCGACGCAAGGCGCGCATCGAATTTCAAACTCTCAAGCGCCTGGCTGACGTCTTTTCCGCGTAAGCGCTGGTCGGCGAGCGAGCGCAAAGCCTGGGTCCAGCGGGCAAAAGCAGGCTCGCAACGTCCGGGGCGTCGCTTTTAGGGCCATCTTGCGGATTTCGCCAGCGCAAAAAGCCGGACCCGCAGGCGCCGACGCCCTTGACTTCCTCAAGCCGCCTCTGAAACAACGCTTGCCTGTCCGGGTCCGAGCGTCATGCCGCAAAAGCCCCACTTGCGAATCGTCCTTTGCGCGCCGCGCGGTTTCTGCGCGGGCGTCGTGCGGGCGATCGACGTCGTCGAACGCGCGCTCGCCCTTTACGGAGCGCCCGTCTACGTGCGCCATGAAATTGTGCATAACAGGTATGTCGTCGAAGCGTTGAAAAAGAAGGGCGCAATCTTCATCGAGACGCTCGATGAAGCGCCGAATTCGCCGGCGCCGGTCATCTTTTCCGCCCATGGCGTGCCGAAAAGCGTGCCGCAGGAAGCCGAAGCGCGCGGCCTCGTCACAATCGACGCCACCTGCCCGCTGGTCACCAAGGTACATCGCGAGGCGCAAATTCATTTCAAGCGCGGCCGCAAGATCATTCTGGTTGGCCATGCCGGCCACCCGGAAGTCGAGGGCACCATGGGCCAATTGCCCTCAGGCTCGATCATGCTGGTCGATTCGGTCGAAGAGGTCGAAGCGCTGAACTTCCCGCCGGGCCAGGACCTCGCCTATATCACGCAGACGACGCTCTCGGTCGACGACACCCACGAGGTCGTCGAAGCGATCACGCGGCGCTTCCCCAATATCCACGGGCCGGCGCTCGCCGATATCTGCTATGCGACGACCAATCGCCAGGAGGCGATCAAGCGCGCCGCGCCGCTGGTCGAGGCGGTGATCGTCGTCGGCTCCGCCAATTCCTCCAATTCGCAACGGCTTCGCGAAGTCGCCGAACGCGTCGGCGTCAAGACGACCCAGCTCGTCGCCGGCGCCGGAGACATCGACTGGAGCGCCTTTGGAGCGATTTCGTCCCTCGCGGTGACCGCCGGCGCATCGGCGCCCGAGATTCTCGTCGAACAAGTGCTCGATGCTTTCGCGGCCCGTTACGAGATCGAAGTCGAGACGCTTTCGACCGCCGACGAAAGCGTGTTCTTTCCGTTGCCGCGGGCCTTGCGCGCGACGGCGGTCGGTCGGGCGTAAACTTGGCCGTCTACACGGAAGTATCCGACGAGGCCCTCGCCGCTTTTCTCGACGGATATGATCTCGGCGCGGTGCAGTCCTTCAAGGGCATCGCAGAAGGCGTCGAGAACTCCAATTTCCTTCTCGTCTGCGAGGACGGGCGCTTCTTCCTTACGCTCTTTGAGAAACGCGTGAAAAAGGACGATCTGCCTTTCTTCATCGGCCTGATGGAGCATCTGGCGCAGCGCGGCGTCACCTGTCCGCAACCGGTACGCAGTCGGGAGGGCGAGGCGCTCGGCAGCCTTGCCGACCGGCCGGCGGTGATCGTCACTTTCCTGAACGGCTTGTCGATCCGCCGCCCCAGCGCGCGCCATTGCGCGAGCGTCGGCGAGGCTCTGGCGACGATCCATCGCGACGGCGACCGTTTTGCGCTGCGGCGACCCAATGCGCTTTCAATCGGCGGCTGGCCGTCGCTTCTGGCGACGGCGGAGGCGCGCGCCGACGAAGTCGCGCCAGGCCTCGCCCGAGAGGCGGCGCAAACGCTCGCCGCGTTGCAAAGCGCATGGCCTAAAGCGCTGCCGGAAGGCGTGATCCACGCCGATCTCTTTCCCGACAACGTGCTCTTCCTCGGCGAAGACCTCTCCGGCCTCATCGACTTCTACTTCGCGTGCAATGACGCGCTCGCCTATGACCTCGCCGTCTGCCTCAACGCCTGGTGTTTCGAACCGAACGTCTCGTTCAACATCACGAAGGGCATGGCGCTGATCAACGGCTACGAGAAGATCAGAAAGCTATCCGACGCCGAAGTCGAGGCGCTGCCGATCCTGGCGCGCGGCGCCGCGCTGCGCTTCATGCTGACGCGGCTCGTCGACTGGCTCAATGTTCCGCCCGGGGCGAAAGTCGTACCCAAGGACCCGCTCGAATATCTCAAGAAGATGCGCTTTCACGCCGCAATCAGGAATGCGCGCGAATATGGCCTGACGCGATGAGCGAGCGGGTCGCGATCTGGACCGACGGCGCCTGTTCGGGCAATCCAGGGCCCGGCGGGTGGGGCGCGATACTGCGTTATGCGACCCGCGAGAAGGAGGTTTTCGGCGGCGAGCCCTTGACGACCAATAACCGTATGGAGCTGATGGCGGCGATTTCGGCGCTGGAGGCGTTGAGCCGCCCCTGCGCCGTCGATCTCCACACCGATTCGCAATATTTGCGCGGCGGCGTCACCGAATGGCTCAAGAATTGGAAGCGCAATGGCTGGCGCACCTCAGATCGAAAGCCGGTGAAGAATGAAGAACTATGGCGAAGGCTCGATGAGGCGGCGGCGCGCCACGACGTGCATTGGAAATGGGTGCGCGGCCACGCCGGCGACGCCATGAACGAGCGCGCCGACGAACTCGCGCGGCGCGGCATGGCCCCGTATCTGCCGCCCGGCCGCGGCGCGGCTTCCCGCCCGCCGGAGGCCGCTTCTTCGGACTGATCTTTTTAGATTTCAGCCAGCAGCCGCTCGGCGCTGGAAAGGTCGACCTTCCCCGCCGCCTCTTCGACATTGAGCCTTTTGACGATTCCGTCCTCGACCAGCATGGCGTAACGCTTCGAGCGCAGGCCGAGGCCGCCGCCCGAGGCGTCGAACTCGAGTCCGCTCGCTTTCGCGAATTCCGCGTTGCCGTCGGCGAGGAAACTGACCTTGCCGTCGGCGCCGGAAGTCTTGGACCAGGCGGCGAGGACGAAATGATCATTGACCGAGGTCATGGCGACGGCGTCGACCCCCTTGGCCTTGAACGCCTTCTCGTTGGCGATAAAGCCGGGCAGATGGTTCTTGTGGCAGGTCGGCGTGAAGGCGCCGGGCAAGCCGAAGAGAACGATCTTCTTGCCGGCGAAGAATTCGCTCGTCGCGACCGGCCGCGGCCCGTCTTCGGTAACGAGGCGGAACGTCGCGTTGGGCAGACGGTCGCCGACTTTTATGGTCATGGATCATTTCCTTTGGATGGGCGCGTCTTTCGCGCGAGGCCCGGGAAGCGCAAAGAGCCCGGTGGGCCCGAGGAGCTATGTATCGCGAAAAGGCCGATCCGCAAGCGGGCGAGGCGTTTCGAAAAAAAGGCCCTACTGCCCGACCGGCTCGCCGAACGCCACCGTTGTCTCGAAGGGGCCGCTCCCGCCGGTGAAGGTTAGGCGCGCAGTCACCGGCAAGCCCTGGTCGTCGGGCTTCTGGTCGAGCTTTACCCGAAAGCAGTTCTGCCCGGCGTTCGCCGCCAAATCGCGCGCGACGATGAACCACCATTGCTCCGGCGCCTCGATGAAGAGATCGGGCGCTGGCCCTGGCTGCGCATCGAGGCAAAGGCGCCACGCTTTGTCGCCGGACGAAACCAGCGTCGCCTTGCCGGAAAGGCTCGACCAGGCGATCGGGCGCGGAACCATCGCCTTGGCGGCGGCAATGACGTCCGTATAGGGCGACGGCCCGCTCTCCTTGCCGAGAGGTAGGCGCAAATCGGCGCGCTCCGGCACGCAGATTTTCTCACAGACGGCGTAGTCGAGCTTCAAGGCGAGCGTCACGGGCTTCGCCGGATCGGCGGGCGCGACATCGAGCGGCAGCACCAGGGAATGCTCATAGCCAAAGGCTTCGCCGGCTCCCTCTTCGAGACGCAGTGGCGCAGGGAAAGACGGGCGCGCGTCGGCGAGATTTTCCGATCCGTCAAAGGATAGAATGGGCGGAACGCCGGCGTCGCCAGGGTTGCGCCAGTAGGTGATCGCGCCCGGGGCCAGCTTGATCTCGACGCCGACGTGAAAAAGCCCGTCGGATGCATCGCCTAGAATCAACCGCGCCTTGGATTTCAGCCCGCCGACCCAGTCCGTGGAAAAGACGTCGGCGGCGCGGGCCGGCTGGGAAAACGTGATCAGGGCGACGCAGAGGGCGGCGCGGAGAGGAAGCATGATCCCTCTAATAGCGTAGGCGCCTCGCCGAAGCTACACGATGATGCGAAGGCAGGGCTTGCGCCGGTCTTGACCATGATGATCAAGACGGCGTTAGGCCGGCCTCATGTGGCAAGATCGTGGCGGTCCTGCGGGCGAACTACGGCTCGTCAACAGGGCGCGGGCGCTCATCGACGCGGGGTGCTTTAATTTGGAGCGCGACGCGGGTAGCATGACGCGCCATGGCGAGCGCTTCGCAGAAATCCGGCTCTTATCTCGATGGGCAGATGCTCATCGCCATGCCCAGCCTGCAGGAGGGCCCATTCGCGCGCTCGCTCGTCTATCTCTGCGCGCATCGCGAAGACGGGGCGATGGGCATCATCGTCAATCAGTCGGCCGCGACGGTTAAATTCCCAGAGCTGCTGGTGCAGCTCGACATCGTGAAGGAAAGCGAATCGATTCTGCTGCCGC
>DASZFX010000229.1:0-4267 GCA_035939375.1 Roseiarcus sp. | reverse complement strand
GCGGGTGATCTATGGCCACGCCTTTCGCAACGCCATCGTCGGCATCATTCCGGTGATCGGCCTCGAAGCAGGCTATGTTCTCGGCGGCGCCGTTTATATCGAGACCGTTTTCCAATGGCCCGGGGTCGGGCGCATGCTGGTCAGCGCCATCTCCACCCGCGACATCCTCCTTGTGCAGGGCGGGGTGCTCATCGTCGCCGCCGCCTATGTGGCGCTCAATCTTCTGGTCGACATCGTCCAGAGCATGCTCGATCCGCGGATACGTCAGACGTGAGCGCTCTTACCGATACAGCCGCCGCGCTCGCGCCCGTCGCGACCGGTCGGCCAAAAGCCTGGCGGCTGCTGACCCAGAATCGCGTCGCGACCTTCGGTCTCGTCTTGCTCGGGACCATCGTTTTGATCGCAATGGCCGCGCCCGTCCTGCCGCTGCCCGATCCCGGCGTGACCGATCTCGCCCATCGACTGCGCCCGCCCTTCACGCCTGGGCACATTCTCGGCACGGATCAGGTCGGCCGCGACATTCTCTCGCGTCTGATCTGGGGCACGCGCCTCAGCCTCGCCGTCGGCGTTACCGCGGCGCTTACGGCCGCGGCGATCGGCTCGACGATCGGGCTTGTCGCCGCCTTCTACGGCGGCCTCGCCGATACGCTGCTGATGCGCGGCATCGACATGCTGATGGCCTTTCCATACCTTTTGCTGGCGCTCGCCATCGTCGCCGCGCTTGGCCCCGGCCTCTTCAACGCCATGCTGGCGATCATCATCGTCAATATCCCGTTCTTCGCGCGCGGCGTGCGCGGGGGCACGCTGTCGATCGTCCATGCCGATTTCATGGCGGCGGCGCGGCTCTCCGGCCTTTCCGATGCGAAGATCCTCGCCAGCGAACTCTTCCCCAATGTGCTGCCGGGCATCGTCATCGGCGTCTCGACGACGATCGGCTGGATGATCCTGGAGACGGCGGGCCTGAGTTTCCTCGGGCTCGGCGCGCAGCCGCCGCAGGCCGATCTTGGCGGCATGCTCGGCGAGGGCCGCAATCTGGTCCAGGTGGCGCCGCATGTGGCGACCATTCCGGGCCTCGTCATCCTCGCTTTGGCGATCGGCATCAACCTCGTCGGCGACGGCTTGCGCGACGTGCTCGACCCCAAGCTGAAGTCCGGCGGCCTTGCGCGCGTCCATGCCCAGACGGCGTCTGCGCCGCAGGCCGAGCGCCAGAAGCGATTGACGGCGCCCGCCGGAGCGGCGCGGCTGCCGCTGGCCGTACGCGCGCTCGAAACCCATTTCGCCGTCGGGCGCGAGATCTATCTCGCCGTCAACGGCGTCAGCTTCGAGGTGCGTCCGGGCGAGTCCGTCGGCCTTGTCGGCGAATCGGGCTCCGGCAAGACCGTCGCGGCCTTGTCGATCGCCGGCCTCGTGGCGACGCCGCCCGGCCGCATCGTCGGTGGCGAAATCCTGCATCACGGCGAGGACCTCGTCGGCGCGCCGTTGTCTCGTCTGCAAGCGATCCGCGGCAGCCGCATCGCCTATGTGTTTCAGGACCCGCAAACGACCTTGAATCCCCTCATTCCGGTCGGCGAGCAGATCGCCGAAAGCATCCGCCGCCATCAGGGACTTAATCGCGCCGCGGCAATGCGCCGCGCAGTCGAGATCATGGGCGCTGTGCGCATCGCCGACGCCGCCAGCCGCGCAAGATCCTATCCACACGAACTCTCCGGCGGACAGCGCCAGCGCATCGGCATCGCCATGGCCCTCGCCAACGATCCCGAAGTGATCATCGCGGACGAGCCGACGACCGCGCTCGATGTGACGACGCAGGCCCAGGTTCTGGCGCTGCTCAACGAACTGCGACGCGCCCACGGCGCGGCTCTCGTCTTCATCAGTCATGATTTCGGCGTGATCGCCGAAATCTGCGACAGCGTACATGTGATGTACGGCGGGCGCATCGTCGAAAGCGGCAAAGTCGCCGATGTGCTTCGCGCCCCGCTTCATCCCTATACGCAGCGCTTGCTCGCTTGCGTGCCTGAGCTTGGGCGGCCGAAAAGGGACATTCGTCCGATCGAGGGTCTGCCGCCGGCCGCCAACGCCCTGCCTGCCGGCTGCGCCTTTGCGCCGCGTTGCGATCTTGCGGAGGCGCGTTGTCGAAGCGGAAACATCGAGCTGGCGGCGGTCGGGAGAGGGCGCTTCGCGCGCTGCATCCGTGTGGGGCCGTCATGAGCGACGCGCTGCTCGAGACGCGCGAGGTCGCCCGGATTTTCGGCGGCGCTCGCCCGCTGTTCCGGCGCCGTCGGCCGCTGGTGCGCGCCGTCGACGGCGTGTCGCTCGCCGTGCCGCGCGGCAAGACCCTCGGGATCGTCGGCGAATCCGGCTGCGGCAAATCGACGCTCGCGCGCATGATGGTCGGGCTGCTGGCTCCGACATCCGGCGACATCGCGCTCGACTGGCGCTCGGTCGCCGAACTGGCGCGGCGCGACCGCAAGACGCTGCACCGCAAGGTCCAGATGGTTTTTCAGGACCCGTTGGGCTCCCTCAACCCGCGCAAGACCGTTCGTCATATTCTCGAAGCGCCGCTCATCGCCCTGCACGGCATGGAGGCCGGCGCGCGGCGCCAGCGCGTCGCCGAACTGATGGGCCTCGTCAGTCTTCGCGCCGAATTCGCCGAACGCTACCCCCATGAATTTTCCGGCGGCCAGTCGCAGCGTATCGGCATCGCCCGAGCTCTCGCCGCCAGCCCCGAACTGATCGTTTTGGATGAGCCGGTTTCGGCGCTGGACGTCTCGGTCCAGGCGCAGGTGCTGAAACTCCTCGCCGACTTGCAGGCCCGGCTGAGGCTGACTTTCGTCTTCATTTCGCATGATCTTGCCGTCGTCGAGACGATCGCGGACGACGTTGCAGTGATGTATCTCGGCAAGGTCGTAGAGCGTGGGTCGCGCGAGAGCATCTTCGCCGCTCCGCAACACGCTTATACGCGCCTGCTGCTGGCGTCCTCGCCGGGCGCCCGCCGGGCGAGCTAGTCAGGGGCTTCGTCGAACCCGCCCTCGACATTACGGCAGGGAGCCAGGCGGCGAGGCTGACGGCGCTCACGCGAGATTTCCATCGTCGGAACGCTCCATCGAACCCGCGCTCGACATACCCCGCCGTCGATCTCTTGACTACAGAACGGCCTCGCCGGCTCGGAAAAAAGGGTCGTCAAGAGGTCGACGGCTTGCGCTGACAGTTGGGTGGGGCGGCGCTGGACGGCTGGCGCTGACGGCCGGGCGGAGCGGGGCCGGATGGCTCGCGCTCACGGCTGGGTGGGTGGCGCATATGGATTGAGCGCCTTGCGAAGCCGGCGCGCGCCCGGGAAGCGCTTGATTCAACTGTGGCGCCGGCGCCACTCGTCTGCCGTAAACGCATCCTCGCAAGAGCGTGAACGCGCTCCGGCATTGCCGAATCACGTTTTGGCGCCGTCTTAATCCGTACGATCGAAAATCGGCGCCTGGTGAATCTTTGAAGCGACCTTTTTGAAACTTTTTCTCGTTAGCGTCGTTTAGATGCTGGCCGCGCCGGCGATTGCAATCATCTATCCAGAGGAGGGGTTTCTCTATGCGCCGAATTACCTTGCTCGCTGTAAGCGTTTGCGCCGGCGTGTTGCTGGCGTCCGCCGCTCAGGCCGCTCAGGACACCAGCATCTTTCTCTATCCGCCGGGTCACGCCAGCAGCGACGGGCGTCCGCTCGTTTCGCCGATCCCGCGAGAGACGATCTCTTACGAAGGCCCCTACGCGCCGGGCACGATCATCGTCAACACTGAGGAGAGGCGGCTCTACTACGTCCTGCCGGGCCACGAGGCGATCAGATATGGCGTCGGCGTCGGGCGCCCCGGCTTCACCTGGGCCGGCCACAGCCATATCGCCAACAAGCGAGAATGGCCGGATTGGACGCCGCCTGCGCAAATGCTGAGGCGCCGGCCCGATCTGCCCCATCACATGGAGGGCGGCATCGACAATCCGCTTGGCGCGCGGGCGATGTATATCGCCGGCACGTTGTTTCGCATCCATGGCTCGAACGAGCCTGATACGATCGGGCAAGCCGTCTCGTCCGGCTGCATCCGGATGACCAATGACGACGTGACGGACCTTTATAGTCGCGTCCGGGTCGGCTCGCCGGTGATCGTGATGCGCTGACCTTCGGCCAGCTTTCCGCCTTGGCAAGGCGCCGCCCCTCCGGGCGGCGCCTTTATTTCGGGCTGCCGGCGACCTACATTGGGGCGGTGAACGCTCTTTCGCCCATTGTCGC
>DASZFX010000228.1:0-6943 GCA_035939375.1 Roseiarcus sp. | reverse complement strand
CCCTGACAGGCGCGCCTTGTCAGGGTCCGCCGAAAGCGCTCCGGCGCAGAGCGCGATCATATCGTCGAGGCGCGCGGCCATGCGATGGACCGCGCCGATAAAGGCGTTGCGCCCGCCCCCGACCATGCCGATCCGCAGTTTCTGCGCCCCGCCGCCATCCGCCGTCGCATAGACCATTGGGATCAACCCTTGACGCCGAGCAGCTTGAGATTGGTGGCGCGATCGGCGCCCGTCGCGGCGAAATCGTCGAAGACGCGGTCAGTCACCTCGATGATGTGATCGGCGATGAACTCGGCGCCCTTCTTCGCCGCAGCCTCGGGATGCTGCAGGCAGCACTCCCATTCATAGACGGCCCAGCCGGCGAAATCATAGGCGGCGAGCTTCGAGAAGACGGCTTTGAAATTCACCTGGCCGTCGCCAAGCGAGCGATCGCGCGCCGCCCGTTCGAGCCACCCTTTGTACCCGCCGTACACGCCTTGCTTGGCCGTCGGGTTGAACTCGGCGTCCTTGACATGGAACATCTTGATGCGGTCGTGATAGGCGTCGATGAACCCAAGATAGTCCATGCCCTGCTTGATATAGTGGCTGGCGTCGTAGTTGATGTTGCAGCGCTTGTGACCGCCGACGGCGTCGAGGAACATGTCGAACGTATCGCCGTCGAAGACATCCTCGGTCGGATGGATTTCATAGCAGAGGTCGACGCCGTTCTCGTCATAGAGATCGAGGATCGGGCGCCAGCGCCGCGCCTGTTCGGCGAAACATTCCTCGATCAGACCGGCAGGCCTTTGCGGGTAAGGATAGAAGAACGGCCAGGCGAGCGACCCGGTGAAGGTCACATGTTCGGTGAGGCCGAAGCGGCGCGACACTCTCGCGCCTTTGCGCACCTGTTCGGCCGCCCACAGGCGGCGCCTTTCAGGGTCGCCTCGCACGGCGGCGGGACATTGGCCGTCGAAGAGCGCGTCATAGGCGGGATGCACCGAGACCATCTGGCCTTGGAAATGGGTTGAAAGCTCGCTGATCATGATGCCGATATCGGCGAGCTTGCCCTTGATCTCGTCGCAATAGGCCTCGCTGTCATAGGCCTTGTCGAGATCGAAAAAGCGGCGATCCCACGTGGGGATCTGGATCGCTTTGTACCCGTAGCCTTTGGCCCAGCGCGCGATGCCCTCCAGCGTATTGTGCGGCGGCGTGTCTTGTGCGAATTGCGCGAGAAACAGGCCCGGCCCCTTGATGGTCCGCATGGCGCTTCCTTCCCTCAGCCGCGCCGATCGAATGTCGGCCGCGGCCTTGCGATGCCGCGAAAAAATCCAGCTATCAGAACGATAATCGCAATAATTCGCCGCTTGTCAATTTGACCCGCGCGCCGCGCGGCGACGGCCTCGCATATGCTTTTCGAGCAAGTTCAGTCGAAGGAGACGGCGCTCGTCAAACGCCGGATTGCATTCGTTCCGTCCGTACGGCTGAGGGGCGGAAGATCATCTCTCGCGTTTGACTTTTGGATTATCTCATCCACAATCGTTGAAAGAACAATACAAGGCGACTTCACGGGATGGAAGCGCGAGTGGATGGGCGGATCGTTCTCGTCACCGGAGCGACGCAGGGGATTGGCCGCGCCATCGCGATCGCAGCGGTCGAGGCCGGCGCTGCGGGCGTTTTCATCACCGGCCGCGACCCAACGCGCGGCGCCGAGACGGCCGCCGAACTCTCGGCGCTCGGGGCGCCGGCGCTTTTCTTTCCCGCCGAGCTCGCCGATCCCGCCGCGCCCGCAGCGATCGTCAAAGCCGCGCTCGACGAGTTCGGACGGATCGACGCGCTCGTCAACGCGGCCGCGCTTACCGATCGCGGCGCGGTGGCGAACGCATCCGTCGATCTTTGGGAGCGTCTCTACGCCGTGAACGCCCGCGCGCCCTTCTTTCTGATGCAGGGCGTGATCAACCACTTGCGGGAGCGCCGGGCGCCGGGCGCGATTGTCAACGTGCTCTCGATCAACGCGCATGGCGGCACGCCGGCGCTCGCTGTTTACGCTTCGACCAAGGCTGCGCTCGCGCTGATCACCAAAAATGCGGCCTATGCGCATCGCTTCGACCGCATCCGCGTCAATGGGATCAATGTCGGCTGGACCGACACGCCGGCTGAACGGCGGATGCAGGCAGTGACGCTCGGCCTTGGCGAAGGCTGGCTCGCCGCCGCTAACGCCGCGCAGCCTTCGGGCCGCCTTCTGGCGCCAAACGATATCGCCCGCCTAGCGCTCTTCCTCTTGAGCGACGCCTCCTCGCCAATGACCGGCGCGCTCATCGACCAGGACCAATCGAGCGTCATCGGCGTCAGGGATTGACGGCGAGCGCATGGAGCGTCTCCGCCAAAGCGCGTTATCGAGCCTCGCCGCCGCCATCCGCCGGCCGCAATATGATCGCGAGCGGCTGACGATCGGCCTGGCCCATATCGGCGTCGGCGCCTTTCATCGCTGCCACCAAGCCGAATTCACCGACGACATGATCGAAAAGCGCTTCGGCCCGTGGGGCATAGTCGGGATCAACCTGCGCCCGCCGCGCCTTGCCGGCCTGCTTGCCCCGCAGGACGGGCTCTTCAGTCGTACCTTGCGGCAGGGCAAGCGCGCCGAAACGCGCGTGATCGGCTCAATGCGGCGGGTCATCGACGTCGAGGATGCGGCGAGCGGCCAATCCGCCGTCGCGGCGCTGGCTGCGCCCGAAGTACGGGCGGTGACGATGACGGTGACCGAGAAGGGCTATTGCCATGTCCCCGCCACCGGCGCGATCGACTGGAGCAATCCAGATCTCAGCCGCGATCGCGACGGCGCATCGCCGCCGGCGACCGCTCTCGGCCTGCTGACGCTCGCCTTCGAGCGGCGCAAGGCGACGCGCGCGCCCGGCCTTACCGTGATCAGTTGCGACAACCTGCCGGCGAATGGCGCCCTCTTGCGCAAGACGCTCGACGCTTTCATCGCCGCGCGCTCGCCGGCGCTCGCCGATTGGGTCGAAACGCATGTCGCCTTCCCCTCGACAATGGTCGACCGCATCGCCCCGGCGCCGACCGCGGCCGACCTCGCCTGGGCTTCGCAGGCGATCGGGGCGCGCGATGAAGCGGCGGTAGTGGCTGAGAATTTCCGTCAGTGGGTGATCGAGGACCGGTCCAACCACGATCCGCCGCCCTGGGACTTGGCTGGCGCGCAATTCGTCGCCGACGTCAGACCCCATGAGCTGATCAAGATGCGGGTCCTGAACGCCGCGCAATCGACGCTTTCCCATCTCGGCGCGATCCTTGGCCATGCCTATAGCTACGAGGCGGCCGCCGATCCGTTGTTGGCCGCCCTCGTCCGGCGCATGATCGAAACCGAGACCCTATCGACGCTTCCCGACGTTTCGGGGATGGCGGCGCCCGCCTATATCGAGACTTCGCTCGCCCGCATCGCCAATTCGGCGATCCGCCATCGCTGCCATCAGATCGGGACCGACGGTTCGCAGAAGATCGTGCAGCGGCTGGTCAATCCGCTGCGCGAGAGGCTCGCCGCCGGCCATGAGCCGGGGCTGCTCGCCTTGGCGGTCGCGTCCTGGCTCGCCTATTGTCTCTGCGGCGCGCGGCGGTTCGGCGCCCGCTGGACGCCGGATGACCCCTGGGCCCCCCGCGTCGTCGCGATCGGCGAAGACACCCGCGATGATTTTGGCGCCCTGGCCAAGGCGCTGATGGCGATCGCCGCGATCTTCGGGACGGATCTCGCCGGGTCGTCCGCGGGCGCCGCGATCGCCGCCCATCTTCGGGGCCTTCTGTCTGGCGACCCTCGCCTGTATCTTGCCGGCGAGTTGGTCCATGGCTGACGAAAGCGAGGCCGCGACAGCATCGCAAAGGCATGGCGCTTGGTCGGCCGAGAGCGATGAGGCGATAGACCGGGGAGAAGGCCAATGGCGCAGGCGGGAGAAGCGCGATGAAGAAATGGCGCGTCGTCGGGATCAGCTTCGAGCACCTGCATATTGGAGACTTCCTACGCGAGGCGCATGAGCTTCCGAACGCCGAGATCGTCGGTATCTGCGATCGCGATCCAAAGCGCATGGCCGCGGCGATCGCGACATTCGGCGTCGAGCCGGAAAACGTCTTTCACGACATTCGCGCCTGTATCGAAAAGACAAAACCCGATCTCGCCATTCTGTGTCCGGCGACCGCCCGCCACGCAGAGGTCGCCGAAGAGGTGGCGCTTTTGGGCGTCGACATATTGATCGAAAAGCCCTTCGCCGCATCCCTCGCCGACGCCGACCGCATTCTCGCCGCCGTGGCGAAATCCGGCGTCCGCCTTGCGATCAATTGGCCGCTGCGCTGGTATCCGCCGCACGTGACGGCCAAACGGCTGATTGACGAGGGCGCGATCGGCGACGTCATGGAAGTGCATTTCTATGACGGCAATCGCGGGCCGCTCTATCACATCGCCGACAAGGTCGAAGTCAACGAGGAAGAAGTCCGGCGCGGGAAGCCAGACTCCTGGTGGTACAAGAAGGCCTCGGGCGGCGGCAGCCTGCTCGACTATCTCGGTTATGGCGCGACGCTCGGAACCTGGTACATGAACGGCGCGGCGCCGATCGAAGTCACCGCCGTCGCCGACCAGCCGGAGGGGCTGGAAGTGGACGAACATTCGATCACCATCTGCCGCTACAAAACCGGCCTCTCGAAGATGGAGACGCGCTGGGGCACGTTCACCGATCCATGGACGCTGCAGCCGCAGCCGAAATGCGGCTTCGTCATCGTCGGGTCCGACGGCACGATCTCCAGCTACGACTACGAGCCGCATATCGGCGTGCAGACGCGCGCCCATCGGGCCATCCAGCAGATGCCTGCCGACGAACTGAAGGCGCCGTTCCGGGCGCCGATCGAATATGTGCTTCACTGCAAAGAGGTCGGCAAAGCTTTCGAGGGTCCGCTCGATCCGGCCCTTTGCCGCACCGCCCAACGCATCGTCGACACCGCCGCTCTCTCCGCCAAGGAGCGGCGAACGCTGGCGCTGCAGCCATGAGCGAGGCCCAATCCGAACCTGCCGAGCGCGACTATGCGCTCGTCGGCAGGAAAGCGGCGGAAGTCGCCGCGCCCGACTTGCCCTATCGGCCGCCCATGCCGAAAAACCGCGCGATCGCCATCGGGCTCGTCGGAGCCGGCGGCATCAGCGCCGCTCATCTCGACGCCTACCGGTCGCATGGCCTCAATGTCGTTGCGATCTGTTCACGCGATCGAAGCCGCGCCGAGGCGCGGCGCGACGCTTTCTTTCCAAACGCGCTCGCAACCGACGATCTCGAGCGCCTGCTCCGCGACCCGGCCATCACAACGCTCGACATCACGACGTACCCCGAGGTCCGCGTCGAATTGATGCGCCGCGCCTTGGCGGCGGGCAAGCATGTCCTGTCGCAAAAGCCCTTCGTGGCGGATGTCTCGGTCGGCGCGGCCCTGGTTGAAGAGGCGGCGAGGCGCGGCTTGAAACTCGCCGTCAATCAAAACGGCCGCTGGGCGCCCCATCTCGCCTATATGCGCGAAGCGGCGACGGCGGGCCTCATCGGCGCCGTCACGGGCGTTCATGTCGCGATCCATTGGAGTCACGGCTGGGTCGCCGGCACGCCCTTCGATCTCATCGACGATCTGATCCTATGGGACTTCGGCATTCATTGGTTCGACTTTCTCGTCAGCCTGATCGGCGAACGCGCGATGAGCGTTCGGGCCGCGCGCGCCTCGGCGAGCGGACAAGTCGCGCGCCCGCCCCTGCTCGCCGACGCGCTCGTCGCCTTTCCCGGCGGACAAGCGTCATTGATCTTCGATGGCGATACGAAATTCGGCGCGCTGGACACGACCGTGGTGGTCGGCGCCGCCGGCGCGCTGTCGAGCATCGGGCCCAATCTCGGCGAGCAATCCGTCGCGCTCGCCACCGCGGCCGGCGTCGCCCGCCCTGCCCTGGTCGGCGCTTGGTTCAACGACGGCTTCGCCGGCGCCATGGGCGAGCTGCTTTGTGCGATTGAAGAAGACCGAGAGCCGCTCAATTCCGCCCGCGGCAACCTTGCCTCGATCAGGCTCTGCCAGGCGGCGATACGCTCGGCGCGTACGGGCGCGACCGTCGAGGCGCCTTTCGGGCCGTAAGCGGCGGCGCCGACCGGACCGCTCTCTGAACCCCTGTCAGAGGCAGCCCGATGGGGAGCTCTTGGAGCGGCGAAGGCGGTACGTTTGCACGCCTACCGGCACGCTTGAACCGTGGTCGATCCGGCAAACTGGCCGGCTTTGTCGTAGAGGACCTTATGGATCACGCAGTCGCCATGCTCGGTCGTATCTACGCCGGCCGCTGAGGCGACAGCGGGCGCCGCGATGCTGGCCGACGCGTCATTCCCATTGAAATAGGCCGGCGTCGTATCATAGCCGAGAGGGCCAGGGTACCAGCCCCATCCGCCGCCGAGGAAGAGCCCATCGTGTCTATGCCCGAAGAAGCGATTGTCGCGGAAGCCGAAGCGGTTGTGAAACCGGTTCATGGCCGGCCCGCCGAAATGATGGAAAGACATCGGATGGGCAAAATGGAAACCGCCCGCTCGCAGCGGCCCCGCCTCTGCCGCGAAGGGCGTTGCGCCGGCGATCGACAGGCCGAACGCCAAAGCTGCAGCGCGCACGATAGGCGACTTGTTGAGCGAATTACGCATGGGAACTCTCCCGGGAACTCTCCCGCTTCAACGCCGATCTATTGCAATTTTAACGATTTTCAACGCCGATTGAAACCTGATCGAAAGAAGGGTCCGGCTCAAAGCCCGTTAACCATATCTGGCCCTTCCCGCGCGGTTTTTGCACGGCGACGGCGTTCGGTCGGACTGGGCTTAGGCCTATCTTGGCCCGAAGGGTAAGAGCATCGGAACCCTCTGGCGATAGGCGTCATAGGCGTCCGGCCCAAGCTGCTGGCGCAGGAAACGCTCCTCGA
>DASZFX010000227.1:0-8465 GCA_035939375.1 Roseiarcus sp. | reverse complement strand
GCTGGCGCATGTGCAGCCGCGCCAGGGCGCGCCACGTGCCGCCGACGGCGTAGAATGTGCGGCCGGTCAGGATGTCGAGGGGCTTGGCCTTGGCGAGCGCGTCGCGCACGATTTTCGCGGCCCTCTTCGGCGAACGCTCGGAAGCGTCCATCAACGACAGACCGCCGAGCGGCAAGGTCACGCCGCGCCCGACATTGCCATGCCTCACATTGATCAGTTCGAGCGACCCGCCGCCGAGATCGCCGACGACGCCATCCGCCTGATGAATGGACGAAATGACGCCGAGCGCGGAAAGCTGCGCCTCGCGCTGACCGGAGAGAAGTTCGATCGGGCGGCCCAGCGCGTCCTCGGCGCGCCTGATGAACAGCGGACCATTGGAGGCGTCCCGCACGGCCGCCGTGGCCAAGGCCCTGACGTCCGAAATTTGCATGGAGTTGCACAGAACCCTGAAGCGCTTCAGCGCCGCGATCGCCTTGGCGACGCCCTCTTCCGGCAACGAGCCGCTCGTCGTGACGCCCCGGCCAAGGCCGCAAAGCACCTTCTCGTTGAAAGTGGGCGTCGGCGAGCGGACCAGCGCCTCATAGGAGACCAGACGCACGGAATTGGAGCCGATGTCGATGATCGCCACCGGCGCGCCCGGCAGGCGGCCCTTGGCTTCGATGACAGACCCGGCGACTTTCTCCAGCATCGGCCCCTCAGCGTTTCGGCGCCCGCTTCATCAGGGCGCGCGGGCTCGATTCCTTAAGCGACTTGCCGCGGCCCGAGAGGCTCGGGTTGGTCAGGAAATATTTGTGAGCGTTGAAAGGCTCCTCCCCCGTCGCCGGCTCGATTCGTTCGCTCGAACCGTCGGCCATTACCCGATAGCTCTGCTGATTGTCCATCAGGTTGGCCGTCATGATCTGGTTCAGCACCTGCTCATGCACAGTTGCGTTGCGCACCGGCGCCAGCGCCTCGACGCGGCGGTCGAGATTGCGCGGCATCAGGTCGGCTGACGAGATATAGACATGGGCGCCGGGGTCAGGCAGGCCGCGCCCGCCGCCGAAGGCGTAGATGCGCGCGTGCTCCAGGAAGCGGCCGATGATCGATTTGACCCTTATATTGTCCGAAAGGCCCGGCAAGCCCGGCCTCAGGCAACAAATGCCGCGCACGATGAGATCGATCTCAACGCCTGCCCGGCTCGCCTGATAAAAGGCGTCGATGATCTCAGGATCGACGAGCGCATTGCATTTCGCCCAGATCGCCGCGGGTTTGCCGGCCTTGGCGAAGGCCATCTCCTCCTCGACATGTTGGAGAAGGCGCTTCTTCAGGAACATCGGCGAGATCGCCATCAACTCCAGCCCGTCCGGCTCGGCGTAACCGGTGATGAAATTGAAAATCCGCGAGACGTCGCGCCCGATCGCCGGATCGGCGGTAAAGAAGGAGATATCGGTATAGGTGCGGGCCGTCACCGGATGATAGTTGCCGGTGCCGACGTGGCAGTACGAGACCAGCGACCCGCCCTCGCGGCGAACCACCATCGAAAGCTTAGCGTGGGTTTTCAATTCGATGAAGCCGAAGACGACCTGGGCGCCGGCGCGCTCGAGATCGCGCGCCCAGCGGATGTTGGCCTCTTCATCGAACCGCGCCTTCAACTCGACCAGCGCGGTCACTGATTTTCCCGCTTCCGCCGCCTCGACGAGGGCGCGCACGATCGGGCTGTCGGAAGACGTGCGATAGAGCGTCTGCTTGATCGCGACGACCGAAGGATCGCGCGCGGCCTGAGCAAGGAATTGCACGACCACGTCAAAAGATTCGTACGGGTGATGGACGACGAGGTCCTTCTGGCGGATCGCGGCGAAGCAATCGCCGCCGTTGTCGCGCACGCGCTCGGGAAAGCGCGGATTGTACGGCTTGAACTTCAGATCGGGGCGGTCCAGCGCGACGAGTTGCGACAATTCATCGAGCGCGAGCATGCCTTCGACCAGAAAGACGCCGTCGGAGACGATGTCGAGGTCGGCGGCCACCAGCGCGCGCAACGGCTCCGGCATCGCCGCCTCCATTTCGAGGCGAATGACCGAACCGCGCCGTCGCCGCTTCAGAGCGCTTTCGTACTGGCGGACCAGGTCTTCGGCTTCTTCCTCGACCTCGATATCGCTGTCGCGGATGATGCGGAAGCACCCCTGCCCGACGACCTCGTAGCCCGGGAACAATTGCTGAGTGAAGGCGACGATGATCTGCTCCAGCATCACGAAGCGCTGGACGCCGCCTTGAGCGAGGTCGGGAAGCTTGACGAAGCGCTCAATCTTGCCCGGCACGCGCACCAGCGCGCTCATGACCCGCTGATCGCTGCGGCGGGTGAGTTGCATCGCCAAGGTGAAGCCGAGATTGGGGATGAAAGGGAAAGGATGGGCTGGATCGATCGCCAGCGGGGTCAGAACGGGAAAGACGTGAAGGAGGAAATAATCCTCCAGCCATCGTCTTTCGAGATTCGTGAGTTCGCCGACATTGACGATGACGACGCCGGCGCCGGCGAGGTCGGCGCGCAATTCGCGCCAGCGCTTCTGCTGCGAACGCACGAGATCGGCGACGCGCTCGCTGATGCGGGTCAGTTGCTCGGCCGGCGTCAGCCCGTCCTCAGAAGGGGCGAGCAGGCCCGAAGCGACCTGATCGACCAGACCGGCGACGCGCACCATGAAGAATTCATCGAGATTGTTGGCCGAGATCGACAAGAACCGCAGTTGTTCGAGCAGCGGATGGCTGCGGTTGCCAGCCTCCTCCAGCACGCGCCGATTGAATTCGAGCCAGGACAATTCGCGATTGATGAAGCGCAACGGGCTTTCGAGAATGTCGATTTGGGCGGCGTCGGCCGCCGCAGGCGGGGCCGGCGGCGCCTCAGGATCGGCGGCCGTCGGCGTGACGACCGCAAGCGTCGCTTCCGTCGAGGCAAGCGCTCCATTCTGCTCCTCCGCGAACTGTCTCGCCGCGGCGGCGGTTGAGGGACGACGGGCCAAACAAGCCTCCTCGATGAAGCAGATCGATCGCGCGGCGCGACCGCTGAAATACGGCCCAGCGCCGCTGTTAGCGGCATTGTGCGACAAATAAGCGACGCTGCAAGGGAGCGCTCAAGTCTCCCCCTCGGCATCCTTAAGAAGGATCGCCGCCATCGACCGGGTCACCGCCCCGCCGCGCGCCAAGGCTTCGCGATCGAGCGCGGCGACGATCGCGCGCGCGGCGGCGAGCGATCGCTCAATTCTCAGCGCTATATAATCGATCACCATGGGTTCGACGATCAATTGGCGATCGTGAAACAATTTGACCAGCACGGCCCGCGCCAGGCCCTCGTCCGGCTCGCCGAGCGTGACCTGCGGCGCGAGGCGCAGCCGTGAGAGGAGGTCGGCTTTCTCGAGCCCCCACGCCGTTGGCGCGCCCGTGGCGGTCAATAGGAGAAAGGCGCCGCTTTCCCGCGCCAGATTGACGAGATGAAAAAGCGATGCTTCCGCTGCGCCGATCCGATCGGCGTCGTCGATCAGCAGCGCCTTGGCGGCGCCAAGTAGCGGCAGGTCCGCGTCGGCGAGCGTTTCGCTGTCGACACGCGTCGCGGCGGCTTGCGTGGCCCAGATCGCGCCGAGATGGCTTTTACCGGCGCCTGGGGGCCCGACCAGCACGAGCATGCGTCCTGGCCAATCCGGCCAGCCGTCGATGGCGCGAAGCGCTTCGCGATTGGCGGGCGCGACGAGAAAATCCTCGCGCGAATACCGCGGCTCGTGCGGCAGATCGAAAATCAATTGGCGGGTCCGGTCCGTCACGACGCCGCTCCAAAAATCACGCAGCCTCGGCGCTCGCTCATCCGTCGGCGTCCGCACCTTCGCCCCGCCTCGGCTCCAACAAATCCCATCGGTTGCCCCAGCGGTCCTGGAACACGGCGACCCATCCATAGGTCTCCTCGCGCGGCGCCTCAAGAAAGCGCACGCCGTTGGCGAGGTATCGCGCATGATCGCGCCAGAAATCGTCCGTTTGAAGAAACAGGAAGACCCTGCCGCCGGTCTGATCGCCGATCCGCGCCGCCTGCCGCTCATCGGCGGGCCGGGCGAGAAGCAGGCGCGGACCGCCGCCGCGCGGGGCGACCAGCACCCAGCGCTTGCCGGCGCCGAGCGCCGTATCCTCGACGAGCGAGAAGCCGAGAATTTCGGTGAAATAGGCGATCGCCTGGTCATAGTCGGGGACGAGGAAAGTCAGCGCGCCGATTGTCTGTTTCACGCCGAGACTCACTTGATGACTCGCTTGTTGAATGAATCGCTTGTACTCACTTGTTCATATGGTCGAGCCATTGGGCGATGTAGACCGCGCCGGACGCGATCGTTGAGGCGGCGACCAGCCAGACGGCGAATTCCTGACCCGGCAAGGGCTGGATACCGAAAGCCTTGACGCCTAAAACCAGGGCCGCAACAGCGATTTGCGCGGCGGTGTTGAATTTCGACACCCAGACCGGCCGGATCGCCACCGGATTATCGAGCAGCCACGAGATCAAGACCGCGATCAGGATCATCATATCCCGCGAAACAACGATGATGGCGATGGCCGGCGGCAATTCGCGCACGATGGCGAGCGTCACATAGATGGAGACGAGCAGCGCCTTGTCGGCGAGCGGATCGAGGTAAGCGCCGAGTTCGGTGCGCAGATCGAATCGTTTGGCGATGAACCCGTCGACGGCGTCCGAAAGCCCCGCCACCACGAAAATGGCGAAAGCCGGCATGAACCGTTGGGAGACGATCATCAGAACAGCCAGAGGCGCGAGCAGAAGACGCGCCAGCGTGATCAAATTCGGCAAGCTGGCGAAAAGTCTGGCGAGCTCCATCGCGCGAGGCGTCCATCCCTTGAAAGCGCGGCCGGCAGGACCCGCAAGGCTCACCATAGCTCAGGCGGGCCGCCCTTGCGCGGTCCCACGCCAAATCGATGTGCAGGGCGGCCGCCACCGGCTTGCCTCAATCGCCAAACCGTCGCACATTTCGCTCGGAAATCACGACTACCCAAACCATCTCGGGGCGCCGGCCACCGGAAACCGCGCCCGCCGTGCCGCTGGGGAGCTTGCGTTCGTCGTATGACTGAAGAGGCGCCGGACCCTGCACTTCATTACGGCAATCTGATCGGCGCTTATCAGGAAGCGATCCGCCTCAGCGATTTCAAAGCGAACCTGACCGTGCTCTTCGTGGCGATCATGATGGGGCCGGTCGTCGCCTCTCGCGCGAAATTTCCTCATTTCTTGTCGCTGCCTTTCGCGCTGGCGCCCTTCCTTGTCGTTTTTTTCTGCCTTCTCATGGTCGTGTTGCCGCGCTTCCCGCGCCGCCGGACGCGCAATTTTCTCGTCGTTCGGAATCCGAGCAAGGCCGATTTTTTGTATTCCGACCACAATGACGAAGATATAGAGCAACTTAGATTGCGCTGCGCCATTCTCTCCGGAATACTCTTTTGGAAGACTTTCTTCCTGCAAATAAGCTTCGTAATCTGCTTAGCGTCGATTGCTTTTACCTTCGTTTTATTGAGTTACGCGTTGATCTAAACGAGACCGGAAAGCAACCGCCCGATGGGGACCGACGCAAAAACCTATTATCGCAACCAGATCGCCGCATACACCGATACGATTCGGATCAGCGATTTCAAAGCGAACGTCGCCATCATCTATGGCGCCTTCACCATTGGCCCGGTGATGGGCTTCGCCGACAAGTTTCCGCCTTTCTTGCCGCTGCCCGCCGTCTTGCTCCCGTTTGTCGTCGTCTTTTTTTGTCTGCTTGTTTGCTTGTTCCCACGCTATCCTCGCCGCGGCCGCGCGACTTTCATCATCAAGCCAAACGCTGGTCCGGAGGACTTTCGTGTCCCCGCCAATCAGGATGTCGTAATTGACGGTCAACAAACGCTATGCGTCATTCTCTGTAACATCCTCTATTGGAAAACGATCTGTTTACAGATCAGCTTCGGGATATACATTCTGGGCACATTGTTTGCCGCGGGGCTCCTGGCCTATTCGTGGCTTTAGCCGCACCGCCCTCGGCTCGGGCGCGAATTGAATTTCCTAACCGCCTGATTTTGTGCGAATCTGGCGCCTGGCGCCGCCGCGCGGGCGTCCCTTTGCAAGCGCGGCGCGCTGAGGGTGTTCGTGACTTAACGAAAGAATGACGGGCGTCGGCTCTAATATCGACACTCGCTCTCTCGTCCTGGATTGCTTGTGCCGCCGCTCAATGTCTCGGTTCCCCTCGAGAGTTTCTGCGCCCTCCTCCTGGTGATGGCGTTCAAGCACTTCGTGGCCGATTTCCTGCTGCAAACGAGCTGGATCGCGCATGGCAAAGAGCGTCGCGTGGGCTGGCAGGCGCCTCTCGCCGTTCACGTGCTCTGCCACGCCGGATTGATGCTGGTCATCGCGCTCGTTGTCGCGCCGCGACTATGGTGGCTGGCGCTGGTCGACCTCGTCGTCCATGCGGTGATTGATCGAAGCAAGTCGCTGATCGGCAATCGCGGCGGCTGGCAGGTGAACCAATTCCAATATTGGTGGCTGCTCGGCTTCGATCAGTTCCTGCATCAGGTCACCAATATCGCGCTTGTCGCCGCGCTTTTCCTGTTCTGATCGATTCAGAGCGCCCGCCGGGCGTCGCGGCGGGCGAGCGCGGTCGGCCGGCTGACGCTCCCCTGGGGAGGCCGGCTTGCGCCCCGCCCCGCCAGCCTATAACCCGCGCCTTAGGAGCAACGTAGAAGAGCGATGACCGATACGCCCCGTGCGCCCCTGACCTACGCCGCATCCGGCGTCGACATCGACGCGGGCGCCGCCATGGTCGAGGCGATCAAGCCGCTCGTTCGCTCGACGAGGCGGCCCGGCGCCGACGCCGAGCTCGGAGGCTTTGGCGGCCTCTTCGACCTCAAGGCGGCCGGCTTTGTCGATCCGGTGCTGGTCGCCGCCAATGACGGCGTCGGCACCAAGGTCAAGATCGCGATCGAATGCGGGGTCCACGACACGATCGGCGTCGATCTGGTCGCCATGTGCGTCAATGATCTCGTCGTGCAGGGCGCCGAACCGCTGTTCTTTCTCGACTATTACGCGACCGGAAAGCTCGATCCCGCGGTCGGCGCGGCGGTGGTCACGGGAATCGCCGCCGGCTGCCTCGAAGCGGGCTGCGCGCTGATCGGCGGCGAAACCGCCGAAATGCCGGGGCTCTATGCCGGGCGCGACTACGATCTGGCCGGCTTCGCCGTGGGTGCGGCCGAGCGCGGGCGCCTGCTGCCAAAGGAAGGGCTCGAGGCGGGCGACGTCGCCTTTGGCCTCGCCTCCTCTGGAATCCACTCGAACGGCTTTTCACTGGTGCGCCGGATCGTCGAACGCAGCGCCCTCGCCTGGCGCGCGCCAGCGCCCTTTGCGCCACAGCTCTCGCTTGGGCAGGCGCTTCTGGCGCCGACTCGCATCTATGTGAAGCCGCTGCTTAAGGCGATCGCCGCGAGCGAAGCGATCCTGGCGCTGGCGCATATCACCGGGGGCGGCTTTCCGGAGAATCTTCCCCGCGTGCTGCCCGACGGTCTTGGCGTCGCGCTCGATCTTGACGTCTTTCGGCCGCCTCCGGTCTTTGCCTGGCTCGCCGAAGTCGGCGGGCTAGAGCCGGCCGAAATGCTGCGTACTTTCAATTGCGGGATCGGCATGGTCGCCTTTGCCCGCGCCGCGGCGGCGCGCGAAGCCGAAGATGCGCTCGCAGGCGCTGGTCTTGCGCCGATCCGAATTGGCCGGATCATCGCCGGCGACGGCGGCGCGCGGGTGCGCTTTTCGGGCAGGCTCGCGCTGTGATGTCCCGCAAGCGCACCGCGATCTTGATTTCGGGGCGCGGCTCCAACATGGCCGCGCTGGTCGCGGCGGCGAGAACGCCGGACTTTCCGGCTGAAATCGTCCTGGTTCTCTCCAACAAGCCGGACGCGGCGGGATTGTCCCTCGCCAAGAACGCCGGCGTCGCCGCCGCAGCGGTCGATCCCAAGATCTACGCCGGTCGCGACGAGTTTGAGGGTTCGATGCAGGCCCTGCTCGACATTCATCGCATCGAATTGATCTGCCTCGCCGGCTTCATGCGGATTTTGAGCGCGCCTTTCGTTACGCGCTGGCGCGGTAGGATCATCAATATCCATCCCTCGCTGCTGCCGGCCTTTCGCGGCCTCGACACCCACGCCCGCGCGCTCGCCGCCGGCGTCAAAATCCATGGCTGCACCGTCCATTTCGTCGAACCCGAGCTCGACGCCGGCCCGATCATCGCGCAGAGCGCGACGCCCGTTCTCGACGACGATACGCCCGAAACCCTGGCTGCCCGCGTTCTGGCCAAGGAGCACGAACTTTACGCACAAGCCTTGCGCTTGGTCGCTGCGGGGAGGGTGCGGATCGAAGGCGGTTGCACGCGCATCACGGCCGCCTGACTTATCCCCACCCCCGGCGCCGCTCGCCGTCAGTTCGTCACACCGCATTGCTA
>DASZFX010000226.1:0-2502 GCA_035939375.1 Roseiarcus sp. | reverse complement strand
TCTCTGCCATTCATCGCCGGGGATCCTGCCGACGATCGAGCCTTTGCCGTGGACGACCTCGTCATGCGACAGCGGCAACACGAAATTCTCGCTGAAGGCGTAGAGGAGGCCGAAGGTCAGCCGCTCGTGGCTCCAACGGCGATGAACGGGATCGCGCGAAATGTAATCGAGACTATCGTGCATCCAGCCCATGTTCCATTTGAAGCCAAAGCCCAAACCGCCGGCATAGGTCGGTTGCGTGACGCCGGCCCAGGCGGTCGATTCCTCGGCTATTGTGATCGCGCCGGGGAATAGGCCGTATACGAGTTCGTTGGCGCGGCGAAGGAAGGCGATGGCCTCGCGATTGTCATTGCCGCCGTCCGGATTGGGCGCCCATTCGCCGGCCTTTCGCGAATAGTCGAGATAGAGCATCGAAGCGACGGCGTCGACGCGGAGGCCGTCGATATGGAAGCGGTCGACCCAATAGAGCGCGCTCGTATAGAGGAAGTTGGCGACTTCGCGCCGGCCGAAATCATAGATCGCGGTGTTCCAGTCCGGATGAAAGCCGCGCCGCGAATCCCAATGTTCGTAGAGCGGGCCGCCGTCGAAATGGGCAAGGCCATGCGCGTCGGTCGGGAAATGCGCCGGCACCCAGTCGAGGATCACGCCGAGGCCGGCGCCATGGGCGCGGTCGACGAAACGCGCGAAGCCCGCCGGATCGCCGAAGCGGCTCGTCGGCGCAAACAGGCCGATCGGCTGATAACCCCAGGAAGCGTCGAGCGGATGCTCGGAGATCGGCATCAATTCGAGATGGCTGAAGCCCATTCCGACGGCATAAGGTATCAACGTGTCGGCGAGTTCGTCATAGGTGAGGAACGCATTGTCCTGGCCGCGGCGCCACGAGCCGGGGTGAACCTCGAAGAACGACATGGGCTTGCGTCGCGGATCGCCTTGTTTGCGACGCTCCATATATTCGTCGTCCGTCCACGAAAAATCGTCGGTCGACGAAACGACGGAGGCCGTCGTGGGGCGCCGCTCAGCTGCGAAGCCGAAAGGATCGGCCTTCAGCGGCAGCAGCGCGCCATTGGCGGAAATGATCTCGTATTTATAGACGGCGCCGGCGCCGATGCCGGGCACGAAAATCTCCCAGAGGCCGCTGTCGATGCGCTTGCGCATCTGGCAGCGCCTGCCGTCCCAATGATTGAAATCGCCGACGACCGAGACGCGTGAGGCGTTGGGCGCCCAAAGAGCGAAGACGACGCCGTCAACCCCTTCGTGGCTCGCGATCTGCGCGCCGAGACGTCGGTACAATTGACGATGCGTGCCTTCGACCAGCAAGTGATCGTCCATCGGCCCGAGCGTCGGCCCGAAGGCGTAGGGATCATCGAAGGTCCAGCGCGCGCGGGCGTTCGCCGCCTCCAGGCGATAGGCGGGACGGGTTTCGAGCCCAGCGGCGACGCCTTCGAAGAAATCGCCCTCGCGGCGCTCAAGTTCGACGATCAGCGCGCCGCCCCGCGTGATCGCGCGCAGCGTCTCGGCGCCAGGCGCAAAGGCGCGGATCGCCCAGCCGTCGGCGGTCTTATGCGGCCCCAGCACCGAGAAGGGATCGTCCTGTCGCGACGCGATCACCGCATCGACATCGACCTGCCGAGCTCGCCAGGATTCGGCCATGAGGGCTCTCAACGGACATCCCTGAATGGAGCGTTCCAGATTTCGCTCGCATATTCGCGGATCGTGCGATCGGACGAGAACCAGCCCATATTGGCGGTGTTCAAGGCGCTGGCGCGCCACCAGCCGTCCTTGTCGCGCCAACGTTCGTCGACCTTCATTTGCGCGTCCCAATAGGCCTGGAAATCGGCGCAGACCATGAAGTAGTCGTGGTGGGTCAAAATATCGACGAGGCCGCGATAACGACCCGGATCGTCGGGCGAGAAGACGCCCGAGGCGATTTCATCGAGCGCTTCGCGCAGCAAGGGCGTGGCCTCGATCGTCGCTGCGGAATCGATGCCGCTGGCGCGCTCCTCCTCGACCTCCTGGGCGGTCAGTCCAAAGATGAAGATATTGTCGTCGCCGACATGCTCCTTGATTTCGACATTGGCGCCGTCGAGCGTGCCGATGGTCAGGGCGCCGTTGAGGGCCATCTTCATATTGCCGGTGCCCGAAGCCTCCATTCCGGCGGTCGAAATCTGCTCGGAGAGGTCGGCGGCGGGAATGATCGTCTCGGCGAGGCTCACGTTGTAGTTGGGCAGGAAGACGATTTTCAGCAGGCCGCGCACGGTCGGATCGGAATTGACGACCCGCGCGACATCGACCGCGAGCTTGATGATGAGCTTGGCCTGGGTGTAGCTCGCCGCGGCCTTTCCCGCGAAAATCTTTACGCGCGGCGCGAAGTCCCGCATCGGATTGGAGCGGATCGCATTGTAGCGCGCGATCGTCTCGAGGAGATTCAAGAGCTGACGCTTGTATTCGTGGATGCGTTTGATCTGCACGTCATAGAGCGCGTCGGGGTCAAGCCGGGCGTTG
>DASZFX010000225.1:0-6850 GCA_035939375.1 Roseiarcus sp. | reverse complement strand
GCCTGAGGGAACGAGCACGCGCGCAATCCCGATCTTCTCGGCGATGCGCGTTGCATGGACCGGCCCGCCGCCGCCGAAGGCGATCAAGGTGCGTCCCTCGTAAGTTTTGCCAGACTCGATGGCGTGCACCCGCGCGGCATTGGCCATGTTCTCATCGACCATCTCGATCACGCCGAGGGCGGCCATGCCGGCGTCGAACCCAAGCGGCTTGCCGATCGCCTCGACAAGCGCCGCTTCCGCCGCTCGCGCGTCGAGCGTCAAATTGCCGCCGGCGAAACGCTCGGGGTCATAGCGGCCGAGCGTCAGATTCGCGTCGGTCACCGTGGCGCGGACGCCGCCGCGGCCGTAGCAGGCCGGTCCCGGGTCGGCGCCGGCGCTTTCCGGCCCGACCGCAATGCGCCCGAGCGCGTCCACCTCGGCGAGGCTGCCGCCGCCAGCGCCGATCTCGACCATATCGATGACTGGAATCCGAAGAGGCAGGCCGGAGCCTTTCTTGAAACGGCCGACGCGAGCGACTTCGAAAGTACGAGAGGCCTGGGGCGCGTAATCGTCGATGAGGCAGACCTTGGCCGTGGTTCCGCCCATGTCGAAGGAGAGCACGCGTTCGAGCCCACATTGCCGGGCGACGCTCGCCGAGAAGATGGCGCCGCCGGCCGGACCGCTCTCGACGAGGCGGATCGGAAAACGGCAGGCGGTGTCGATCGTGGTGAGGTTTCCGCCCGACAGCATCATCAAGACCGGCGCTGCGATGCCGATCGCCTGCATTTCGGCTTCGAGGCGGCGCAGATAACGCGCCATCAGCGGCTGAACATAGGCATTGGCGACGGTGGTCGAGAAGCGCTCCCATTCGCGCATCTCGGGCGAGACTTCGCTGGCGAGCGAAATCGACACGCCGGACAGCTCCTCGTTGAGGATTTCTCCCGTTCGGCGCTCATGGACGGGATTGACGAAGCCGTGGATGAAGCCGATGGCGATGCTTTCGACCTGCTGGCTCTTCAGGTCGCGGGCGAGCCCCCGCACAGCCTTTTCGTCGAGCGGCAGCAGCACGCGGCCTCGGCGATCGAGGCGTTCGGGAATTGTCAGGCGCAGATGACGCGGCGCCAACGGCTCGGGAAGGACGATGTTAAGATCGTACTGGTCGTAGCGGCTCTCATTGCCCATCGCCAGCACGTCGCGAAAGCCTTCCGTCGTGACCAGGGCGGTGCGGGCGCCTTTGCGCTCGATGAGCGCGTTCGTCGCCAGCGTCGTGCCGTGGATGACGAGCTGAATATCGGACGGCGCGAGCCGGGCCGCCGCGAGGATGGTCCGCACGCCGGTCATCACGCCCTCTTCCGGCGCGGAGGGCGTGGTCAGCACCTTGGCTGTTTCGCGCCGGCCGGCGCGCTCGACGGCAAGATCGGTGAATGTGCCGCCGATATCGATGGCGAGGCGCGTTTGGCCGCTCATGCGCCGGCCGAAAATTCAGTCACGCGGGAGCCCGCCATCCGACCTTCCCCTCAGGATAATTGAGATAAGTCCTATTCAGCTTCTATAATCTTCGCAAAGCCGCCGGCCAGCGGTTTCGTCCCCTTGGGATTTGCCTTGAGAACGTGCGAGCGCCAATCAATGGATGAAATCGCCAAGCCAAGCGGGAAGGCCGGCGCAACGCAGCCGTGGTCTTTGAAAATCTACAATGTTTTCAAAGAATTCCACGTCCGCCACGTCGCCTATGTGCCGGACAGCGGGCATTCGGAACTCATCCGCCGGGCCGAAGGCGATCAAGAAATGCGCGCGCTCGCGCTGACCAGCGAAGAGGAAGGCGTCGCGCTCCTTTCAGGGGCGTGGCTCGGCGGCGAACGCGGCGCTCTGTTGATGCAATCAAGCGGCGTCGGCAATTGCGTCAACATGCTGTCCTTGGTGAAACTGTGCAGAATTCCCTTCCTGACGCTTGTGACCATGCGCGGCGAATGGGGCGAGTTCAATCCTTGGCAGGCGCCGATGGGCGCGGCGGCGCAACGCGCCCTGGAGCTGATGGATGTTCACGTGTTGCGGGCCTCGCGCCTCGATGAGATCGAAGAGACGGTTCGCGCCGGCGCCGCAATGGCTTTTGAGGGCGGCGCCCCCGTGGCGGTTCTTCTGTCCCAGCGCGTGATCGGGGCCAAGAAATTCGCGGGCCAAGAGACCAGGTGAGGACGGTTGGATGCCGCATTCGGGGAAACTGCGCCGACGCGAAGTGGTTGCACGCCTGGTGAAAGATCGCGGCGAGCTGATTGCGATTTCGGGCCTTGGTTCTGCGACCTACGATCTTGCCGCGGCAGGCGATTGCGAGCGCAACTTCTATCTGTGGGGCGCGATGGGCGGCGCCGCGATGGTCGGGCTCGGGCTTGCTCTGGCGCAGCCTGGGACGCCGATTGTCGTTTTCACCGGCGACGGCGAGGCTTTGATGGGCATGGGCGGTTTTGCGACGATTGCGCTCGCGCGACCGCCCAACCTGACGATCTGCGTCTTGGACAATGGGCTCTATGGCGAAACCGGCGGGCAGCCGAGCCATACCGCCGGCGGGGCCAGTCTCGCCGAGATCGCGCGCGGCTGCGGTATCCCCGATTGTCGGACGATCGCGACCATGGCGGAGGTCGAAGAACTCGCGTTGAAGGTGGGCAAGATCGGGGCGGGAGCGACCGTCGCCGTCGTCAGTATCGACGACGAGGAATTGCCGCGCGTGCTGCCGAGTCGCGATGGCGTGTATCTCAAAACGCGCATCCGCTCCGCGCTCGGTTTGGCGCCGCCATAGCTGGTCTTTGGGGAGAGGCCGTTGGAGGATAATACGGCAACCGCTTGCGATGAACGCGCCGATCCGCGATTGCGCTGGCGCAACTTGTCGCAGAGCGAACGCGACGCAGCGTATGACAACAATGGCGCGGTCAAGAACAGCGCCGCCCTCATCGCCGAACGCAACAGATTGTCGGCGGAATTTCGGGCAGCGCATAGCGCGACGCTGGACATTCCCTATGGCCGGCAAGACAGAACAAAGTTCGATCTCTATGTTGGGGGTGATAGCAAAGCGCCCTGCCTGGTTTTCCTTCACGGCGGCTATTGGCAGCGCAATTCGCGCGAAGTTTTCGCAATGCTGGCCGAAGGATTAGCCGCGCATGGATGGTCCGTCGCCATTCCCGGTTATACGCTCGCGCCAGAAGCGACATTGACGCAAATCGTCGGCGAGATCTCGCTGGCGCTCGATTGGCTGGCGCGAAACGGAGCATCGTTCGGGATCGCCGGCCAGACCGTCTTGTCAGGCTGGTCCGCCGGAGCGCATCTTGCGGCGCTGGCGCTTGATCACCCGGCTGTCGCCGCAGGGCTGGCGATCTCGGGAATCTATGATCTCGCGCCGCTTCGCGACACGTCCCTCAATCTCGCGCTACAACTGACGGGTGTGGAAGTCGCGAGCCTGTCGCCGCTGAAGCGGCCGGTCGCGCCAAAGCGACTCGCCATCGCCTATGGCTCGGCGGAACTGCCGGCTCTGGCGCAGGATGCGCGAAACTTTCATGCTCTCAGAGCGGGCGCCGGCGCGCCCGGCGAACTCATCGTGGTCGAAGGCGCGGATCATTTCACGATCCTCGATGAGCTACGGCGGCCTGACGGCGCGTTGGCGAGGGCCGCCAGGGCGCTCATGGAGGATGATGGCGACGCATAGGGGCGATGGTCAGGCCGATCCGGCGGTTCGGCGGCGCGATTGTACCCTCGCTTGCCTCAGACAAGGACGGCCGCGCCGTCCTGGCGGATCGTATTTCTGTCGACGATTCGCTGCATGAAGGAGATGAAGAGCTTTTGTTCGGATTTGCTCAAAAGGGCGATCGTGTCGCGATGCGCCGAGCGCGCGGCCGCCTCCATTTTTGCGAGCAGACTCAATCCTTCCGCCGTCGCTCGGCAGGCGCGCGCTCGGCGGTCGTCGTCATTGACCGCGCGTTCGACCAGACGCCGGGCCGCCAGGCGCTTCAGCGCGCCGGTGGTCGTCGTGCGGTCGAGAGAAACATCGGCCGCAAGCGTGGTTTGATCGGCGACGCCCCGCTCGGCCAGCGCCGAAAGCAAGCTGTACTGAACCGGCGTGATCTCGAATTCTCCGCAAGCCGCGTTGAACAGCGCGACATGGATCTGATGCAGGCGGCGAATGAGAAAACCCGGCCTGTCCGCCAAGGGCCATGGACGATGCGCGGCCTTCCCGCGACCCATCCTCGTTCGTGAGGCCATAAACGTTCCTTCGTCAGCCCAAACCTCTCTTGGAGAGGACTTGCGGGGCGCGAAGAGCCTTTATGGCACGGGCTTTGCTTTTCGAAAATACGGGGTATGCTTCGTATTGTGAGGGCCGTCCCCGCGGTTCTCCCGAAGCTTGACGAGGAAGACCATGTCCACCAGCCCCACCTACGACACGCTTCTGCGCGGCGGGCGCGTCATTTGCCCGGCTTCCGGGATCGATGGAATCCGCGACATCGCCATTCGCAGAGGCAGGATCGCAGCTGTTCAGGCGGATATTCTGCCCTCGAGCGCCAGGGAAGTCGTCGATGTCTCAGCCAAACTGGTGTTGCCCGGGCTCATCGACACCCACGCCCACGTCTATCAATATGTCACCGGCCGTTTCGGCATGTCCGCCGACATGGTCGGCGTGCAGTCGGGCGTCACGACGCTGGTCGACCAGGGCGGACCCTCTTGCATGACGCTGCCGGGGTTCCGGCATTTCATCGCCCAGCCGGCAAAGTCGCGGGTGTACGCCTTCATCTCGACCTATCTGGTCGGCGGGCTCGAAGGGCATTTCTATACGCAGCTTTACAGCCCCGACGGCGTCAATATCGACGCGACAGTGAAAGCCGCGACCGCCAATCTCGATCTGGTGCGCGGCGTCAAGGCGCATGCCGAAATCGGCGGTTTTGCGCGCTGGGGCATTCGCGTCATCGAAATGGCGGCCGAGATCGGGCGCCGCGCCGACCTTCCGGTCTATGTGCATTTCGGCCAGCTCTGGGGTTTGCCGCCGAGCGGCAATAATGGCGAGGACGTCGACACGATTCTCGATCGCGTCATCCCTCTGCTTCGGCCGGGCGACATTCTCGCCCATCCTTTCACGCGCCATCCCGGCGGCTTCGTCAATCGCGCGGGCGAGGTGCATCCGGTGATCGGCGCCGCGCTCGACCGCGGCCTCAAGGTCGACGTCGGCCATGGCAGCCATTTCTCCTATCGCCTCGCGCGCAAGGCGATCGATTCCGGCATCGTGCCGACCACGCTCGGCGCCGACATCCATGGCTATAATACCCATGTCCCGGCGCCGGCGGGCACGCCCGACCAGCATGAGGACGACGAGAACCATCCTTTCGCAGGCCAGGCGAAATTCAGCCTTGTGCAGGCGATGAGTTCGATGATGGCGCTGGGGCTCACGTTGGAGCAGGTCGTGCCGATGGTGACCTCGCATCCGGCTGAGATGCTGGGCCTTGCCGATCAGATCGGCGCGCTCAAAGTCGGCATGGACGCCGACGTCAGCGTGCTCGTCGAAAAGGCCGGGCGCTTCATCTTGCGCGACAATGAGAAGATGGAGGTGATTGCGGAGAGCTTGCTGCAGCCCGCGTTCTGCATGCGCGCGGGCGTGCGCTACGACGCCGTCGCGCCGATCCTGCCGCAGGCGATCGCCGCTTAGAACGCGAGAAGGTCTATCCCTTGAGCAAGGCGAAATGACGCCGCCGAGCGCGGGCGATCCGATCCCCGCGGGAGCGGGGCAGGGCGTCGGCGCGCGGTTGATGCGCAAGGAGGACGATCGCCTGATGCGCGGGCGCGGCCAGTTCGTCGCCGATATCAGGCTCGCCGGATTGCAGGACGTCGCTTTCGTGCGCAGCCCCCTGGCGCATGCGCGAATCCGCTGCGTCGATGTCCCGGAACGCCATCGCGCGGCCGTGTTCACGGCGGCCGATCTCCTCGGCGTCAAGCCGATCCGCGCCGTGTCGGGCCTGCCGGGTTTCAAGATTTCCGAACAGCCCGTACTTGCGACCGGCAAGGTGCGCCAGGTCGGCGAACTCGTCGCCATGTGCGTTGCGCCGACCCGGGCGGAAGCCGAAGACGTCGCCGCCGCGGTGACGCTCGATCTTGAAGAGCTTCCCGCCGTCGTCGACATGCTGAAGGCGCGCGCACCGGGCGCTGTATTGGTGCATGAACATTGGGGCGACAATATCTTTCTCGAAACCGCCTTCGAAGTCGACATCGCCCCGGCGCTCGATGCGCCGATCAAGGCGACGCGTGAGATTTCGACCGCCCGGCAATGTATGGCGCCGCTCGAAGGGCGCGCCGTGGTGGCGACCTTCGATCGTCGGCTCGATCAGCTCACGCTTTATACCGGCAGCCAGATGCCGCATATCGTGCGAAACGGCCTTTCCGATTGTCTCGGGCTGGAGCAGGGCCGCATCCGCGTCGTTTCGCCGGATGTCGGCGGCGGTTTCGGCCACAAGGCCATACTGCTGCCGGAAGAGGTCTGTCTCGCCTGGCTCGCCATGCGCTGCGGCCATCCTGTGCGCTGGATCGAGGATCGCAGCGAACATCTGACCGCCAGCGCCAATTGCCGCGAGCATCATTACAAGATCACGGCCTATGCGGATCGCGACGGGACATTGCGCGGAATCGATTGCGAGGCGACGGTCGATTCGGGCGCCTACTCGTCGTACCCTTTTTCAGCCTGCCTCGAGGCGGCGCAGGTCGCCAGCATCCTGCCCGGCCCGTACCAGATGCCGGCCTATCGCTGCCGCACCTTTTCCGTCGCCACCAACAAATGTCCGATCCTGCCCTATCGCGGCGTCGCGCGAACCGGCGTGTGTTTCGCGCTCGAAATCATGCTCGACGCGGT
>DASZFX010000224.1:0-13696 GCA_035939375.1 Roseiarcus sp. | reverse complement strand
GTTCACGGTCACCGTGAAGATGTCGTTGAGATACATTTCGACAGGATCGGCCAAACTCTTCTCGCCGATGCCGAACGCGGCGGACGGCGTCGCCGGCGTCAGGATGGCGTCGACGCCCTCGGCGAAGACCCGCTCGAAATCGCGCTTGATCAGCGTGCGGATTTTCTGGGCGCGCACGTAATAGGCGTCGTAATAGCCGGCGGAGAGGACATAGGTTCCGATCATCACGCGGCGGCGCACTTCCGGGCCGAAGCCGAGGCCTCGCGTCCGCTCATAAAGATCGATGATGTCCTTGCCCGGCTCGCGCAGGCCGTAGCGCACGCCGTCGTAGCGCGCGAGATTGGACGAGGCCTCGGCTGGGGCAACGATATAGTAAGCAGGCAGAGCGTGACGGGTGTTGGGCAGCGATATATCGACGATGCGCGCGCCGGCGGCGCGCATCCATTCGACGCCCTCCGCCCACAGTCTTTCGATCTCCGGATTCATGCCGTCAAGCCGATATTCCTTCGGCACGCCGATGACGCGGCCTTTGATCGAGCGACCGAGGGCGGCCTCGTAGTCCGGCACGGGTCCGTCGAAACAGGTCGAGTCCTTTGGGTCGGGCCCCGCCATCGAGCGCAACGCGATCGCAGCGTCCCGCACCGTGCGAGCAAGCGGTCCTGCCTGATCGAGCGAAGAGGCGAAGGCGACCATACCATAGCGCGAGCAGCGCCCGTATGTCGGCTTGACGCCGACCGTGCCGGTGAAGGCGGCGGGTTGACGGATGGAGCCGCCCGTATCGCTCGCGGTGGCTGCGAGACAAAGATGGGCTGCAACGGCGGAAGCCGAACCTCCCGAGGAGCCGCCTGGGACGAGCAAGCCGCGCTTGTCGCTTTTGAGCGCGGCCAGCGCCTTCTCGGCGCTCCAATTCGGCGGCAGCCAAGGCGAGGCGACGGGCCCATAGTAGGAGGTTTCGTTCGACGAGCCCATGGCGAACTCGTCCATGTTGAGCTTGCCGAGCATCACTGCGCCGTCGCGCCAGAGCTGCGCCGTTACGGTTGATTCATACGTCGGCTTGAACTTATCGAGGACGTGGCTGCAAGCCTGAGTGTGCACGCCTTCCGTCGCATAGAGGTCCTTGACGCCGAGCGGCAGACCTTCAAGCGGACCGCCCTCTCCTTTAGCGAGGCGCGCGTCGCTCGCCGCAGCCATCTGCAACGCCTTGTCCGGCGTCTCGCTCACATAGGCGTTGAGGCCGCGGGCGCGCTCCATCGCGGCGAGATGGGCTTGGGTCAGCTCTGTGCTCGAGAGCTTGCGCGCCTTCAAGAGGTCGCGCGCTTCGGCAAGCGTCAGATGGGTGGGATCGGTCAATGGATCATCCGTAAAGCCGCGGGCCCGAGCCGTCGCGGATCATTCGATCACTTTGGGCACCAGGAAGAAGTCGTCCTCGACGAGCGGCGCATTGGCGAGAATTTTTTCCTCGATCGCGCCGTCGGTGACCACGTCCTCGCGCATCGGCAGCTTCATCGGAATGACCGAAGTCATCGCCTCGACGCCGGCGACGTCAACCGCATTGAGCGCCTCGACGAAGGAGAGAATCGCGTTGATCTCGCCTTGCAGATGCGGCAGCTCTTCGTCCTTGACGGCGATGCGCGCCAGGCGCGCGATGCGACGGACTGTGGCCTGATCAACCGACATTTCGGCTCCGGGAGAAGCGCGGCTGATGCGCGCCCGGCGCCCCTATAGCACCCGCGCCTTTGGCGTTGCAATGCGGGGCGTGAGCGCCCGGCGCGGCCCCTCGGCGGCTCGCCATTGCGTTCACTTGAGCGTGATCGCTGATGAGCCCGAGCGCCGCGCGACGTGAGAGAGGAGCTTGGACCTTCCCCCGCCGCATGGTAGCCGACGCGCATGCCATCCGGCCTGATCTCGTTGGAAACCCTCGCCGGTCTGCTGCCGCGTCAGGCCCGCCTGATAGGCGTCGACCTTGGCGCCAAGACCATCGGCCTTGCGCTCTCCGACGTCGAGCGCCGCTTCGCGACGCCATTGACGACGATCCAGCGGACCAAATTCACCAAAGATGCGGAGAAGCTCCTCGCCGAGATCGCGCGCTTTGACGTCTTCGCGCTCGTCGTCGGCCTGCCGCTCAATATGGATGGGAGCGAGGGTCCGCGCGCCCAGGCGACGCGCGCTTTTCTGCGCAATCTCGCGTCTCTATACGCGGTTCCTTCCATCCTCTGGGACGAGCGCCTTTCGACCGCGGCGGTGAATCGATCGCTGATCGAGCAGGATGTCTCGCGGGCGAAACGCGCCGCGGTCGTCGATCGCATGGCGGCCGCCTATATTTTGCAAGGCGCGCTCGACCGGTTGAGCGGCTTGGCGCAAGACCCGACGAACTGATTGCGACGCAGCTTCGTCATTTCGGCGAAGGCGGGACTCCAGCGGGCCGCCGACACTCAAGGGTCTCGCGCCGGGATCCCTCCTTCGTGGGCTGAGTTGGACGGGCCTATCGGGAAGCGTCGATCAAAGCGACGCGATTGCCTCCGGAATATTCGAGCCGGCCGGCGAGCTGCAGTTCGAGCAAGACGATCCTGACCTCGCGGATCGACGCTTCGGCGGCTCTCGCCAAATCGTCGATCGGCGTCGGCGAAGGCCCAAGCAATGCGACGATGCGCAGGCGCGTCGCCTCCTCGCCATTCGCCGCCGCAAGCGCCGGGGTCTCGTCGAATTTGCCGTTGGATTCGACGCGCGGCGTCGCCTCGCCATTCACGCCGGCCAATTCCAATTCGCTCCAAAGAGGTTCGCTCGGCCCGCCCGGATCCTCGCGCAACCCCGAAAAGCCGCGGCCGTCGCGCATCGGCTCGATATCGGCGAGCACATCCTCCGGCCTCGTGCAAATCGTCGCGCCGTTGCGGATGAGATCGTTGGTCCCTTCGGCGCGCGGATCGAGCGGCGAGCCGGGTACGGCGAAAACCACCCTGCCCTGCTCCGCGGCGAAGCGGGCGGTGATCAGCGAACCTGAGGCGCGCGCCGCCTCGACCACAACCGTGCCGAATGCGAGGCCGGAGACGAGCCGGTTGCGGCGGGGAAAGTCGCGCCCTCGCGGCGCCCATTCGATCGGCATTTCCGAAATCACGGCGCCGGCGGCGACGATCTTCTCCATCAGCGGGGCGGCCTCAGGCGGATAGGGTTTGGCGAGACCGCCGGCGAGCACTGCGACGGCGCCGGTCTCGAGCGAAGCGACATGAGCGCGCTGGTCGACGCCGCGCGCCAGCCCCGAGACGATGACGTAGCCCGCGCCGCCGATACCGCGCGCAAGGCGTTCGGTGAAAGCCAGACCGACCGCCGAGGCGTTGCGCGAGCCGACGATCGCAACAGCGGGACGTTTGAAGATGTCAGCGCCGCCGCGCAGCGCAATAATCGGCGGCGCGGAATCGATCTGACTCAACAACGGCGGATAGTCGGCTTCGCCAAGCGCCACGAAGCGCGCGCCGATCCGGCGCGCCGCCTCGAACTCCTGCTCGATCTCGTTGACGCTGGCGATTCGCGGCGCGCGGCCGCCGCCGCGGCGGGCAAGGCCGGGCAAAGCCCGCAAAGCCGCATGGGCGCCGCCGCATGTGTTGAGAAGGGCGCGAAACGTGCGCGGTCCGACATTCTCGCTGCGGATGAGCCGCAGCCAGTCGAAACGCTGGGCGTCGGTGAGGCGGATCGGCGTCGGTTCGCCAGACATGGTTCAGCCCTTCCCGCCGATCTTCGTTTCGGTCCCCTTCATCAGGCGCTCGATATTGCCGCGATGCTTGAACCAAAGCACGCCTGCGAGCCCTGCGAAAACGATGGCCGCCTGCGGCCGGCCGAAGGCGAAGAGGAGCGCGACCGGCGCGGCGAGGCTCGCCGCCAGCGCGGCGGCGGAGGAATAGCGCGTGAGGAAGGCGACGATCAGCCAGACGCCGGCAAAGACAAGCGAGGCCGGCCAGGCGACGCCGATGAGACAGCCGAAAAAGGTCGCGACGCCCTTGCCGCCTTTGAAGCGAAGCCAGACCGGAAGGAGATGTCCGAGAAAAGCGCCGACCGCCGCAGAGAGCGCAGCCGAGGCGTCGAAGACGACGGCTGCGGCGAGGACGGCGAATGTCCCTTTCAACGCGTCGAGCGCGAGCGTCGCCGCGGCCAGATCCCTGCGTCCGGTACGCAGCACATTGGTCGCGCCGATATTGCCCGAGCCGATCGCGCGCAGATCTTGCGTTCCCGCCCAACGCGTCAGCAACAAACCGAAAGGAATCGAACCGCACAAATAGCCGAGAACGAGCGCGCCGAAACCGCCTGCTGCAAATTCAAACGACACGCCATCCCCCGAGCGCCTTGAACAAGCGCTCAAAACCTATTCGTGAGCGATCTTCCCGGCAACCAGGGTGAGTTTCACCCGTCCTTCCATCCGCGCCTCGTCGAAAGGCGTGTTGCGGCAACGCGAGCGCAAAGTCGACGGATCGAGCACGAACGGCTCGTCGGGATCGAAGCGGATGAGATCGGCGGGCGCGCCGGGTTTAAGGCGTCCGACGGGCAGTCCGAGAATTTGCGCCGGCCGCGTCGACATCGCAAAGAGCAGCCGCGGCAAGCTGACCGCGCCCGAGGAGACAAGCCGCAGACCGGCCGAGAGCATTGTCTCGACGCCGATCGCGCCCGCTTCGGCCTCGGCGAAAGGCAGGCGCTTGGTCTCGACGTCTTGCGGATCGTGATCCGACACGACGACGTCGATGGTTCCATCGGCCAGCGCTTCGACCAGCGCCAAGCGCTCCTCTTCGTCGCGCAGCGGCGGCGCCAGTTTCAAGAAAGTCCGGTAATCGCCGACGTCGATTTCATTGAGCGTCAGATGGTTGATCGACACGCCGCAACTTGCGCCAAGTCCTGCTTGTTTGGCGCGGCGCATCGCTTCGATCGAAAGCGTGTTGCTGACGAAGACCGCGTGGTAGCGCGCTTTCGTCAGCGCGTGAAGACGCAAGTCGCGGTCGAGCACGATCGTCTCGGCCTCGCGCGGCGCGCCCGGCAAGCCGAGCCGGCTCGCCATTTCGCCTTCCGTCATCACGCCGTCGCCGACAAGATCGCGGTCCTCGCAATAATTCATGATCAGCGCGCCGAAATCGCGGGCGTAGGTCAAGGCGCGGCGCATCACCTGCGCATTGGCGATCGAGCGCCGCCCGTCGGAGAAGGCGACGGCGCCGGCTTCGCCGAGCAGGCCGATCTCGGCGATCTCCACGCCTTCGAGGCCTTTGGTGACGGCCGCAGAGGGCAGCACGCGAATCTTGGCCGTGTCGCGGGCGCGCCGCAGGATGAAGTCCACGACCGCAGGCTCATCAACCGGCGGATTTGTGTCCGGCCGGGCGAGGACTGTGGTTACGCCCCCCGCCGCCGCAGCGGCGCTGGCCGTTGCAATGGTCTCGCGATGCTCGGCGCCCGGCTCGCCGACAAAGGCGCGCATGTCGACGAGGCCGGGCGCGACGATGTCGCCCTTGCAATCGATGACAAGCGCCTCGGCCGGCGCCGAATCCCTGCGGACGTCGGCGCCGAGTCCCGCAATGACGCCATAGGCGACAAGAACGCCGCCCCGCGTCTCACGCCCGGATTCGGGATCGACAAGACGGGCGTTGACCAAGGCGATGGGGCGGCTTTCGTTCACAACGGCTGCGATAGCTTGCGACAGGCGGCGGCGCAACCTCCAAGCCGTCCCTCCTCTTGCGCAAGAGCGGCCGGCTCAGAATTTGAACCCCGCCGAAGGCGAGAAGCCATTGCCGGCGCCGAACGTGATCGGCGCGTCGGCGCCTCCGCCGTTGTCGAAGCCCATCGAGCGCTCGAAGAACTTCTTCCGCCCTTCCTCCAGGCGCGCGGCTCGGTCGGCTTCTTCCTGGGTCGGCTTAGCGGTCTTTTGGCCGACGCTCTTGCGCACGATTTTCTTCGCCGGCGGATCGACGGGCGTAATTGGATGGCTCTCCTGCGCAAAGCTCGCGACGGCGAGCCCATGGAGAAAAAGGAAGACGGCCAGAAAACGAAGGATCACACGGGCCACGTCATCGCCTGCCTTGCCCAACAACAGCACGAAAGCTTAAAAAGCTTGGCGCCTTCGTGACAGTGACATGAAGGTGGCGCAGCGCCAACCATGGGGCCGGCGCCGCTACGCTCATCGCTATACTCGAAGTCCGAAGAACGCTCGTCCAGTCTAAACCCTTTTTCGCACTCTGAGCAGGGTGAAGAGACGGAACGGCGCGATTTGACGCTTCTGCGCCAGCTCGGCGTCCTTGCGCCCGGCGAGCCAGTCGCCGACGGCTGAATAGGGAAAGACGGGATGCCAGCCGAGCCAAGAGGCGGATTTCTCCATCGCGGCTTCGATCCGCCGAAGAAGACCTCTCTCGGCGGAGAAATGATTGACGATCACGATTTCGCCGCCGGGCTTCAACACGCGCCACATCTCATCGAGCGCGCGGGCCGGAGAAGGCACGACGCTCATTACGTAAGGCGCGAGGGCGACGTCAAAACGTCCGGCCGGAAATTCAAGCGCGGCGGCGTCCATGACTTGCAGCGTCTTGACCTGACGAAGGCTCCGCCGGGCGACGCGCTCGCGCGCGATGGCGAGCATTCGCGCAGAAAGATCAATGCCGGTGACGCGTAGCGTCTTCGGCAGGAGGCCGAGTTCCAGGCCGGTGCCGACGCCGACCACAAGGACCTCGCCGGAGGCGCCCGCAGCCTCCGCGGCCGCCCGCGCCGCCGCGGAGCGACCGGGATGAAAGGGCAAGTCGAAAATCAGGTCGTAGAGCGGCGCCCAGCGGCCATAGAGCCCATCGGAGGAGAGTCTGGCCGCAAGTTGCGGCGCCGCGCCGTGCTTGGCCATCGAGCGTTTCCCGAGCGTCAGTTTCTCGCTTCGGCGTCCTTAAGACAATCTCCGCGCCAAAAGTGGCGCAAGGCGCCGTCATATGCAAGACGCATGGTTTTCCCACGCCTCTATTGCCACGTCGCCACGAGCGTTCCCTCGCGCCGTCCTTAGGCCTTGCGCTTGGCCTTGGCGATCGGCGCCGGCGTCGCCTTGCGGGGCGGCTTTGCGGCCGGCCTCGCCTTGGCCTTCGTCGCCGGCTTGGTCTTGGCCGGCGGCTGTTTCTCGGCGCCTTTGTTCGCCTTCGCCTCGCGTTTGGGCTTGCCTTTGCGTGGGCCGGTCGGCAGGCCCTCTCGTTCCGCGATAAGATCAACCGCCTCACTGAGCGTGATGGCCTCGGGCGCGATCGATTTGGGAATTGTGGCGTTGACCTTGCCCCAATTGACATAGGCGCCAAAGCGGCCGGCGCGTGCGGTGACCGGGCCGCCCTGAGGGTGCTCGCCGACGACCCGGCCGCCTCCCCCGCCGCCGGACGCCCTCTCGGAAAGCAAAGCCACCGCCGTCTCAAGCGTCAAAGTCGCGGGGTCCGTACCTTTAGGGAGCGTCGCATTGATCTTGCCGTGATTGACATAGGCGCCGTAGCGACCTTCCTTGACGGTCACCGAGCCCTTCAGCGTCGGATGCTCGCCGAGTGCGCGGCCGGGCGCCGGTCCGAACCTTCGCCCGCCGCCGGCGCCGCTCTCCTTGGCGACGATAAGATCGATCGCCCGATTGGCCCCGATCTCGAGAATGTCGTCGTCCTTGCCGAGGTTCGCATAGGTCTTGCCGTGCTGCACATAGGCGCCATAGCGGCCAAGGCCGGCAAGGATCGGCTCGCCGCTGGTCGGATGGCGCGCGATTTCGCGCGGCAGCGCCAGAAGGGCGATGGCCTTTTCGAGCGTGACGTCGGCAGGCGCGAGTTCTTTGGGCAGCGACGAGCGCTTCGGCTTCTCGCCATCGCCCTGCTGAAGATAGGCCCCGAAGCGCCCTTCGCGCAGCGAAATCTCTTCGCTTGTCTCGGGGTCCTGACCAAGCGCGCGCACGCCCGGCCGCTCGCCGTCTGCGCCTTGCGCCTCGCCATTGCCGTTCGGCGCGAGGGTGCGCGTAAAGCGGCATTCGGGATAGTTGGAACAGCCGATGAAGGCGCCATATTTGCCGAGCTTCAAGGACAGCATGCCCTTGTTGCAATTGGGACAGAGGCGCGGGTCGGCGCCGTCCGCCCGCGGCGGAAAAATATGCGGCCCCAGCAACTCGTTGAGACTGTCGAGGATCTGCGTGGTGCGCAATTCTTTTGTGCCGCCGATGGCGGCGGAGAAATCCTTCCAGAAATCGCGCAGCACCTCTTTCCAATCGATCTCGCTGTTGGAAATCTTGTCGAGTTTCTCTTCGAGATCGGCGGTGAAGTCATAGCCGACATAACGCGTGAAGAAAGCCTCGAGAAAAGCGGTGACGAGGCGGCCCTTGTCCTCGGGAATGAGGCGCTTTTTCTCGAGGCGGACATAGTCGCGGTCGCGCAGGACCGCGACGGTCGAGGCGTAGGTCGACGGCCGGCCGATGCCGAGATCCTCCATGCGCTTGATCAAGGTCGCCTCGGTGTAGCGCGGCGGCGGTTCGGTGAAATGCTGCGATGCCTCGATGCGCTCCTTGGTCAACGCTTCGCCCCTGGCCATTGGCGGCAGGCGGCCTGAGTCCTCGTCCTCATCATCGTCGCGCCCCTCTTGATAAAGGGCGAGAAAGCCGTCGAAGCGGACGACCTGGCCGACGGCGCGGAAGTCGAGCTTGCGCGCGGCGGCCTCGGCGAGAATGTCGACTGTCGTGCGCTCCAGCTCCGCGCTCTCCATCTGGCACGCGATGGTGCGCGTCCAGATCAGCTCATAGAGCTTGGCTTGGTCGGGCTCGAGATGGCGCGCGATGTCGCGAGGCCGGCGCTTGACGTCGGTCGGCCGGATCGCCTCATGCGCCTCTTGCGCATTCTTGGCCTTGGCCGTGTAGCGGCGCGGCGCATTCGGCACATATTTGGCGCCGAAGTCCCTGGCGATGAGCGCCCGCGCGCCGCTGACGGCTTCCGGCGCGAGATCGACGCCGTCGGTGCGCATATAAGTAATGAGACCGATCGCGCCTTCGCCGACGTCGATCCCCTCATAGAGACGCTGCGCGATCTGCATCGTGCGGGCGGGCGCGAAGCCGAGCTTGCGCGAGGCCTCCTGCTGCAAGGTCGAGGTGGTGAAAGGCGGATAGGGATGACGCCTGACCGGCTTCGACTCGACTTCGACGACCGAAAAACGAGCCCGTTCGAGCGCGGCCTCGAAGGCCTCTGCGTCCTGGCCCGAGCCGATGTCGAGCCGGCTGATCTTCGTGCCGTCGGCGCCGACGAGGCGGGCGGAAAAGGGCGCGCCGGCCGCGGTCTTCAGATGCGCGAGGATCGACCAATATTCGCGGGGGACGAACTTCTCGATCTCCAATTCGCGGTCGCAGACGATGCGCAACGTGACGGATTGTACGCGCCCGGCCGAGCGCGCGCCCGGCAGCTTGCGCCACAGCACCGGCGACAGGTTGAAGCCGACCAGATAGTCGAGCGCGCGGCGCGCCAGATACGCATCGACGAGCGCTTCGTCGATTTCGCGCGGATGGCGCATCGCCTCGGTGATCGCCTCCTTGGTCACGGCGTTGAAGACGACGCGGTCGACGCGCTTGTCTTTCAACACCCGCTTACCCTTGAGAATTTCCAATACGTGCCAGGAAATCGCCTCGCCTTCGCGATCCGGGTCGGTCGCCAGAATCACCTTGTCGGCGTCTTTCACCGCCTGGGCGATCTCGGAAAGTCGCTTCGAAGCCTTGCTGTCGACCTCCCAAAGCATGGCGAAATCGTGGTCCGGATCGACCGAACCGTCCTTCGGCGGCAGGTCGCGGACATGACCATAGGAGGCGTAAACGCGATAGTTCTTGCCGAGATAAGTGTTGATTGTCTTCGCCTTAGAGGGCGATTCGACGATCACGACATTCATGCGCTTTTATTCCTTGCGCGCGGCTCCGCGCCGTCTGACGGCCCGGACCGGCGAGACTCTGCCGCCCTCTTTGGGGGCAAAATTTGGCGCGGAAAATGGTTGACGGCGGCGCGGCTGTCAAATGGCGTTGAAAAGTCCTCGCGCGCAAGCGTGCGAGATCGGAGCGCCTTGCCGGCGCTCGCCGGCGCCCCTATAGGCTCATCATTTGATGTCCTCAAGCCCGGAAAAACACCTCTTCGCGCATCGTCATCTGCTTGGCGTCGAAGGGCTTTCGCCCTTGGACATCGTAACGCTGCTGGACATGGCGGAAGCCGCGGTCGAGGTCTCGCGTCAGATCGAGAAGAAGCGCACGACGCTTCGCGGCCGCACCCAAATCAACTTGTTCTTCGAAGCTTCGACCCGCACCCAATCCTCGTTCGAACTTGCCGGCAAACGGCTCGGCGCCGACGTCATGAACATGTCGGTCGCCAATTCCAGCGTGAAGAAGGGCGAGACGCTGATCGATACGGCGGCGACGCTCAACGCCATGCGGCCCGACATCCTCGTCGTGCGCCATCGTCACGCGGGCGCCGTGCACTTGCTCGCGCGCAAGGTCGATTGCGCGGTCGTCAACGCCGGCGACGGCGCACATGAGCATCCGACCCAGGCCCTGCTCGACGCCTTGACCATCCGCCGCAACAAGGGGCGCATCGAGGGGCTGATCGTCGCGATTTGCGGCGACATTCTCCATTCACGCGTGGCGCGCTCGAACATCCTGCTGCTCGGCGCGCTCGGCGCCCGGGTGCGGGTGATCGGGCCGTCGACGCTGCTGCCTGCTGGCGTCGAACGCATGGGCGTCGAAGTCTTCCGCGACATGCGGGCGGGCTTGAAGGACGCCGATATCGTGATGATGCTGCGCCTGCAGCGCGAACGGATGATGGGCGCCTTCGTCCCCTCGACCAAGGAATATTTCCGCTACTTCGGTCTCGACGAAGAAAAGCTCAGGTATGCCAAGCCCGACGCGCTGGTCATGCATCCAGGCCCGATGAACCGCGGCGTCGAGATTGATTCGCTTGTCGCCGACGGCGCGCAATCGCTGATCAAGGAGCAGGTGGAGATGGGGGTCGCCGTGCGCATGGCTGTGCTCGAAGCGCTCGCGCAACACCTGCCGAACGGCGAGCGCGACTCTCACAGCAGGGCACAGCCGCCCTCGACCAGGGCGAAGTGAGGGCTTTGAAAGACGAAGGACGCCATTGGCGGCCCTTGCGGCCCAAGCGCCGCGAGGGCGTCGCGTCAAAGATCGCCCTGGCTCATGGCGAAGGCGGGCGACTGCGCCCCCGGCGAGGCGCGTCAGTTGGATCGCCGCCAGGGCGGTCGCGCCCGTCGAGATCGTATCGTCGACGATGACGGCGCGTCGCCCCTTCAGGCGGGGAACGAGGTACGGATCGACATAGAGGTTGCGGCCCGCTTGCGCACTCGTCATCGATGTCAGAGGCTGGGACAAGCGCTGGTCGTACCAATCTCCGCCAGCGCGTCGAGGACCTCGAGGGACGCGTGATTGGCGATGAAGGAGGTGAGCGCCCGTTGCTTTTGCTCGCGGCGGCGGATCGGCAGCAGGAGATATCGTCCGTCGGGCAAAAGAGCAGGATAGCCGAATTTGAACGGCGGCCGCAGGCTTTCCGCCGGCACGGCGGTCTCGATGGCCTGCCAATAGGCGGTCGTCGCCTCGGTGAATTCTTCCAAGCCGGCGCTTTCCATTCGTCCCTCGCTGGGTCATTCCTTAGCAATGGAAATTCAACGGGCGCGCATTTCGGACGCGGAGGAGGCCTGCGCCGTCCATCGCCGTTCGATCATCGAACTCTGCGCCGCGGACCATCGCAACGACCCGGCGATCCTCGCAGCCTGGCTCGCCAACAAGACGCCGGAAAATTTCCGCGCCTGGATCGAGCGCTCGGACAATTCCCTCTTTGTCGCGATCGAGGCCGGCGCGATCATCGCCGTCGGCTGCGTGACCGACGCGGGCGAGATCACTCTCAACTATGTCTCGCCCGACGCGCGCTTTCGCGGCGTCAGCAAGGCCATGCTGGCCCAGCTTGAAGCGAAGGCGCGCGAGCGCGGCGCGAACGCATGCACGCTTCTCAGCACGGAGACGGCGCGGCGCTTCTACCTTTCGGCGGGTTATATCGAGCAAGGGCGGGCGGCGGGACGATTCGGCGCGGGCTCAGCCTATCCGATGATGAAGTCGCTGGTCGCCGAGCCGAAACCCGACTAGCGGCGCGCCATCGACGGAGGCGCCGTTCGAACATGGCTCGGAGCTTTCTTTGGCCGAGCCAATTGTTCTCGATAAATAAAGGCGCAGTTCCGACACTCGTGCTATCCTTGCCTGGCGCATGAGGGCCGGCCTTGTCGGAAACCCGGAAAATCGCGGCGACCCTGGCCGCCGATGTGGTCGGCTACACTTGGCTGGCGGGCGCGGACGACGACCGCACTTTGGCGCGGCTCCCGGCGCTGCACGGCGATCTGATCGACCCGACCATCGCCACCCGCCATGGCCGTCCCGTCAAGCGGACGGCGGCTTTGACTTTGCCGAATGGCCGGACACCACACCTACAGCGGCAAACGCGGGCTCGCGATCGGCAACTATTTCCGGACGTAAGTCGACATTCAGTCGATGGCTTGGCCGCCAGAGTTTAGGAGTTGATCGATGTTGAGATCGCAAAGGCGATTGCCGCCGCCAACCGGGAACGCGAAACGGGAGCGATTGCTCTCGCGGCGCGGCGATAGGCGAATTGAGCGCGCGTCTGCGGCCTTGCTGCTCATGCTTTTTCTCAGCGCACCGGCGTTTGGACAGCCTGCCGCAAAAGTCCCGCACATCGGCTGGCTAGATTTCTGGTCAGAGTGCGACAGCTCATGGTTGGAAAGCGGCCTGCGAGATCTGGGATACGTTCCCGGAACCAGCGTGATCATCGATTGTCGCAACGCCGGTCGTCAATATGAGCGGCTGCCGATCGCCGCCGCCGAGCTCGTTAAGCTGAACGTGGATGTCATTGTCGCGGCAAGCCAACCGACTGCGCAGGCAGCGCACGACGCCACCCAGAAAATTCCAATCGTAATGATTGCAAGCGGCGACCCGATTGGCGCAGGGTTGGTCAAGAGCCTCGACCATCCAGGGGGAAACGTCACCGGGCTCACCTATTACGCGACCGAACTCACGGCAAAGCGATTGGAACTGCTCCGTGACGCTGTGCCGAGCATCGCCAAGATCGGCGTCTTGGCAAATCCCGCCGTCGGTTATCTTCCGTTCGAGAAGGACACTCTTAGAGCGGGAGCGGCCCTTGGCTTAAGTGTCGTGATCCACCGGGTAAGCGAGCCTGCTGATATTGACACCGCCATCCAAGAGATGGCGAACGAGGGGGCGGACGCGATTTTTGTTCTGCCGGACCTCATGCTTGCTGCGGAACCCGAGCGCATCGGGAGGGTCGCATTGGCTCATCGCCTGCCAACCATGGCTTGGGGCTCATGGTTCACCAAGGCCGGCGTTCTCATGGCCTATTCCGCCGAATATCCGAACATGACGCGGAGCCTTGCCGGCTTTGTCGATAAGATCCTCAAAGGCGCGAAACCTAGTGATCTACCGGTCGATCAGCCTGACCTCTTCCGTCTGTCGATCAATCAAAGCACTGCGCGGGCGCTAGGCGTGAAATGGTCGCCGTCGGTCCTCGCTCGCGTCGACGAGGAAATCGAATAAGACGAGCTTCGGCGCCGCAACCTGCGCTGGTCGAGGGAATTTCGGATGGCGGCGCGCTCAAACCCCGCGCGGCCGGCAGACTGTTCTTTGCGCTAT
>DASZFX010000223.1:0-6609 GCA_035939375.1 Roseiarcus sp. | reverse complement strand
TGGCGAGCAGGCGCGCGTCTTTCGCCTGATCCCCGGCCTGGAGCGGGCCGAATTCGCGCGGCTCGGCGGGCTCCATCGCAACACGTTCCTCAACGCGCCGCGCGTGCTCGATCCTCTGTTGCGGCTCAAAGCCATGCCGCGGCTGCGTTTCGCCGGCCAGATCACCGGCTGCGAGGGCTATGTCGAGAGCGCCGCCATCGGCCTCATCGCCGGTCGCATGGCGGCGGCCGAAAGGCTCGGGCGCGAGCCGAGCGTTCCTCCGCTGACGACCGCGATCGGCGCGTTGTTGAACCACATTACCGGCGGCCATATCGAAACGATCGACGCCGGGCCGCGCTCGTTCCAGCCGATGAACGTCAATTTCGGCCTGTTCCCACCGATCGCCGAACCGCGCTTCGACGGTGACGGCAAGCGGCTGCGTGGGCCCGAGCGCGGCTTCGCCAGAAAACGCGCGCTATCGGCAAGGGCGGCGCGGGATCTCGAGGCGTGGCTCGCGGAGCAATGATCAGCCGTCTTGTCGCTCGCCGGGTAGGACCATGACGTCCTCGCCGACGGTCACATCGAAACGCGCCGGCGCCTCGCCGCGCTCATGGCGCTCGATCATTTGCGCGAAAGCGGCCTCGACGGCGCGCGTGTGGCGCTGACTGTCGAAAAGCGGCGCCGTTACGCGATTGGCGACGAGACGCGCGCGAACGGCGGCGAGCAACGCCGGCTCCAAGCTGAGCTTCATGGCCAGCGCCTCATATTCCGCCGCATCGCGCGCGATAAGCTCCGGCAGGCCGACGGCTGCGAGCGCGCTGGCGGCGACGCGCGAAGCGAAAGCTTCGCCGGGAAGCGTGACGAGGGGAAGCCCTGTCCATAGCGCGTCCCGCGCCGTCGTATGCGCATTGTAAGGCAGCGTATCGAGGAAAAGGTCCGCGAGGCGATGGCGCGCGAGATGGTCTTCCGGCGCGGCCCGCGGCGCGAAGACGATGCGATCGGTGGCGACGCCCCGCTTTGCCGCCTCGGCGCGCAGATTGACCTCGGCCGCCGCGTTGCTCGGCAGGAGCCACAAGACGCTTCCCTCGACTTCGCCGAGCAATCGCATCCAAATGTCGAACACGTCCGGCGTGATCTTCCAGGCGTTGTTGAAACAAGCGAAGACGAATCCGGCCGGCGGCAGGCCGGCCTCCTCGCGCGTCGGCGCCCGCTCGCCGATCTTCAATTTCGTATCGCTCGGCAAGTAGCAATCCGGCAGGCGAACGATCTTCTCGCTGAAGAAAGCGTCGCTGCCTTCCGGCGCGACGATCCGGTCGAGCAGGATATAATCGATGCAAGGCGCGCCGGTGGTCGCGGCAAAGCCGACATAGGCGACCTGAAGGGGCGCCGGGCGGCGCGCCAGGATCGCGAAGCGCGATTCGCTGGTATAGCCCATCAGATCGACGGCGATATCGACATCGAGAGCGCCGAGGCGCCGGGCGACGTCGTCGTCGCTCGCCGAGCGGCAATCCTCGAACCGGTCGAAAGCGGCGGTCAGCCTTTTTCGCATTGTCCCGCCGTCGTCGCGACCGAAGGAAAAGCCGTATGTTTCGAAACGGGAGCGATCATGCCGTTCGAACAATTCAGCGAAAAGGTAGGGTATGGCGTGCTCTTGGAAATCGGCCGATAGATAGGCGATGCGCATTTTTTGGGGCCGGCGGGAGCCCTTCCGGGCAAGGAGCGACTCGGCCGGCGTCGTCGCCGCCGCATATTGACGGCCGCATTGCAATTGCAACGCCGGATCGCCCGTATAGCCGAGCATGGTGAAGGGTGAGACGATCGAGCGGTTGGCGCGAACGTCTTCGGCCAGCGCGCGCTGGTATCGGGCCCGCCGCGTCCAATCGCAGAGCTGCAGAACGCAACTCGCGGCGCGCTCCAATGCGTAAGGATGGTCCGGCCGCGCCGCGATCGTCTCTTCGAAGCCGGCAAGGGCCTCCGCGTAGCGCTTCAAGACAAAGAGGGCGTTGGCGCGATTGTAGAGCGCGTCGACCAAATTGGGCTTGCGGGCCAAAGCGCGATCGAAGCTCAAAATGGCGTCGTCGAACCGGCCGAGATCGTGCAATGCGTTGCCCCGATTGTAATGCGCTTCGGCGTCGTGCGGCGCGAGCGCGATCAGTCGGTCGAATGAGGCGAGCGCATCGCTGAAACGGCGCATCTCATGGAGCGCCGCTCCGCGATTGGCCAGCGCGCCGGCATGGCCTGGCTTGATCGCGAGCGCGCGATCATAGGCGCCAAGCGCCTCGCTTAGGCGTTGCAGCGCACGCAAGACATTGCCGCGATTGAACTGCGCCTCCACGTCCCGGCCATTGATCGCCAAGGCGCGATCATAGCTCGCCAAGGCTTCGTCGTAGCGCTTGAGTTCGAACAACGACGCGCCGCGATTGGCGTAGGCGTCGGCATAGTCGTGCTTCAGCGCGATCGCGCGGTCGTGGGCTCCAAGCGCCTCGTGGTAGCGTTTCAGGCCATGGAGCGCCACACCGCGATTGGCGTGCGCCGGCGGATAGGCGTCGTTCAGCGCGATCGCGCGATCGTACGTCTCGACCGCGTCTTCGAAACGGTTCATGTCGTTCAGCGCGGCGCCGCGATTGACCAGCGCCTCAGAACTCTTCGGCTGGAGCGCCAGCGCGCGGTCGTAGCTTTGCAGCGCCCTCTCGCGGCGGCCCATCGCCGCCTGCACGAAGCCGAGCAGGTGCCAGGCGTCGAACAAATCCGGCTTGACGGCGGCGACGGATCGGCTGAGACGCTCCGCCTCATCAAGATCGCCGCTCATGTAGGCTGCGAAAGCGCGACGCAGCTTTTCAGGCGGCGGGGCTGGCATCGATGCGGATCCTCATGCGCCCCGTTTACCGGCTTTGGCCGCCTGTGTCTCGACACGAGAGGATGGCGACAACGTCGGGCCGTATCGTCGAAGGGCGCCTCTCCGCAGGCCTCTTGAGTTTGGCCCCCGGACGGTGGTTAAGAAACTGGATTGGCCGCCTTTCAAGACCGGAGCCTGCCGAATGCCGATTGCCGACACGCTGACGCGCATCAACTGGATCATCGCGAGTTGCGAGCTGCTGGCGGCGACAGCGGCGGAGTTTCAGCGGGACAAGCCCTTCAAAGGCTTGACGATCGGCACGGCGATCCATCTTGAGCCGAAGACTGCGGCGCTGCTGTTGACGCTCGCGGCCGGCGGCGCGCGCATCGTCTCGACCGGCAACCTCAACTCGACGCAGCCGGCGACCGTCGCCTATCTCGGCGCGCAGGGGATCAAGGTCATTGGCGAACAGACCGCCGACAGCAGCGCGCACGAGCGCTTTCTCGACGCGATCATCGCCGAGGCGCCGGATTTGCTGCTCGACAACGGCGGCGATCTCTTCGCCCGCATCGCCAAGCGCGGCTATCTGCGCTTGCGCGGCGGCACGGAAGAAACGACGACGGGCCGGGCGCGGCTCGTCCCTTTGCGCGACGCGATCAAGGTTCCGGTCCTCGTCATCAACGACAGCCCGATCAAACAATTCGCCGAGAACCGCCACGCCGTCGGCCAGAGCCTGTTCGAAAGCTACATGCGCTTCTCCAACCGCAGCACGAACGGCAAGCGCGTGACCGTGTTCGGCTACGGCGCCTGCGGGCGCGGGACGGCGGCGTGCTTCCGCAATGCGTTCAGCGCGGTCAGCGTCGTCGACGTCAATCCGGTGACGACGCTCGAGGCCCATCTTGACGGTTTCACGACGCCGCTGCGCGAAGACGCGATTCGAAACGCCGACATCCTCGTCACTGTGACCGGGGCCAAGGGCGTCGTGACGGCGCAGGACCTGCCGCTCGTCAAGCACGGCGCCATCTTGATGAACGGCGGCCATTTACCGCACGAAATCGACGTCCGCGGCTTGCGCGCTGATCCTTCCGTGATCGGCGCCGACCTCTATCCGAGCGAGGGGATCGAGACGTTGCGCCTTGCGGACGGGCGGTCGATTCACATCCTCGGCGACGGCCATATGGCCAATCTCGCCGGGCCGCGACCGCTCGGCAATTCGGTCGAGTCGATGGATCTCGGCTTCACCTTGCAAGCGCGCTGCCTGGAGCGGGTTGCGCGCGGCGGCCTCGGCGGCGAATATTGCGTCGCGCCCGTTCCCGCCGACATCGATGCGATGGTGGCTGCGGCCTATCTTGCGCTGAACCGTTGAACCAGAGTGTTGAACCAAGAGGATGTACATGCAGCTCACGACCTATCTCGCCTTCGACGGGACATGCGAAGAGGCTTTGCGCTTCTACGAGAAGGCCGGCCTCGGCCGTATCGCCGACCTCAGACGCTATGAAGGCTCGCCGATAGCCGGAAAAATGCCTGCTGAAAAGACCATGCACGCCCATTTCGAAGGGCCGGGCGTCAGGCTGCACGCGTCAGACAGCATGCGCCCGAACGCCGCCGGCTTTTCGGGCTTCAATCTGACGATCGGTCTCGCCGATCTCGACGAGGCCAATCGCCTGTTCACGGCGCTCTCGCAGGGCGGCCAAGTGACGATGCCGATGCAGAAGCAATTCTGGGGCGCCACATTCGGCATGTTCACCGACAAATTCGGCGTCGGCTGGATGATCAACTGCGATACGACGATAAATCATTGAGATCGCCGGCTATTGTTATTTGAGCTTCAGAGCCAGCCCCAACGCCCGCCCCATCTATTTTGCCGGCATGCCGTGAACGCCGGCGTGGCCTCGGCGGCCGGCTCTCCCAAGTCAATATGTCGCAGGCGTCAGCGGCCCCCGAGGGTGCGCGGCGATCACCATTTTGCCGCTCGATCGAGATACAAGGAGGTCGTCATATGAGGCCCCGCAGCGGTACCGAGTTCGACCTCTGGGTCGTTGATGAGCAGGACAATCCGGCGACGTTTCCGCCATGGCTGGCCGAGGCCGTAGAGGATCGATTTGGAGCCGGCCCGTTTGTTGTCACCAGCAGCGCGGGCCTCATCGAAGCAAGGCCCGGCGACCTCATCATGCGAGACGGTGAAAGAGTCACGGTCCATACAGCCCTACAAGCTAGACCGCGATCGGTTCGACCGTCGTCGCCGTCTCGGGCGGAAGTTGCGCTAACCTTCCTCGGGCCGCCACCTTTGGGACGGAGGAACACCCATCGGCGGCCGCAAGGTGTTCATGGGGTTCTCCCTGTCTTGGCCGTGGCGTTCTTTCTCGGCCTTATGGCCTCTGGATTGGCTTGGCTGATGATCAAGTTGATCGGCCACAATCCGTCGCCTCTGTGATGTGCCGCGCGCCTCCCGCTCGGCGGCGAAAGGGAGCATAACGGGAAGGCCGTCAAGAGCCGCGATTTCGCCGCGCGCCCTAATGTCCGTTGGCGCGCGAAGGGCGCGAGACGAGTTTCTTTCCAGTCGTCGGCGCCGAAGGATCGAGCAGCGGAGCTCGCGGCACGGATGCTTCAAACCCCGGGGCTCACAAGGGTCTTGCTTCGATCAGACAAACAGGAGTTGTCGTCGGCACAATCCTTGTCACACCGAATCTCGTGGCCGCGAGGATTGATTTGAACTCGCCTTCAGTCCGTTCGCATCCGCCCGGCGTATTCACGAGCATCTCGAGATCAAGAAGGTAGGCCTCGGCCGCTTGCCCTTGCTGGGCCCTCTCAGGCATCACACGCTCGACGATGAGCAATTTCGCTGCGGGAGTCATCGCCTTTCGACAGTTCCCGAGGATGGCGATGGCCCGTGCATCGTCCCAGTCATGGATCACCTGTTTGAGCAGATAGGCGTCGGCGCCGGCCGGGACATTGCCCAAGAAGTCGCCGCCGACGACTTCACACCGCCCGGCTACTCCGGCAGCCGTTAGCAATGGCGCGGCGTCGGCCACAACATTGGGGAGGTCAAACAGAATCCCCTGGACAACGGGGTTCGCGACGAGAATGTCGGAGAGGAATCGACCGTTTCCCCCACCGATGTCCGCGATGCGCCCGAACGATGAAAAGTCATAAGCGGCGATGACCGGCGCCGATAAGGCGGCGCTGTACGAGGTCATCGCCTGATTGAACAACGCGGATTCTTCCGGATTGTCCGCATGTCGTTCAAAAATGCTTTTCCCAAACGCCCGCTCCGCGACCGCCTGTCCGCTGCGGATGCTTTCGAGGAAATCCGACCAGAGCCGCCATCGCAAATCACCGGCGGTGAATAGAACGCCCGCGCGCTGCGACGCCGGGACGTCTTTGCGCAGCAATTCGGCCGCCGGATTGAGCCGGAATCGGTCCGGCGCCTCTTCCTCGAAGACTCCGTGCGCGACAAGCGCACGGAGCAAACGCCGCATGGTCGGCGTAACGGTTCCAGCTTTGGCCGCGATCTCGCCGCTGGTCATGGGTCCAGCGGCCAGGATGTCGGCGACACCAAGCTGGGCGCCTGCGTAGAGGGCGCGCGAGACGCGCATGACGAACGCCAGCTGCCGCAACAGCAATGCAGGCGGAACTTTGCCCTGGTCACTCATTGACCCGCTCCATGCGCGCAGTTGACCTTCCAGATCAATTTCCTGACGCGGCGCCGCGACTTCGAGTCCGCAAAGGACCCGCTACCACGGCCGCTGCGTGGATGGACGGCAGGGCAATCTCGCCAACGGACCCGGCAGAGT
>DASZFX010000222.1:0-1783 GCA_035939375.1 Roseiarcus sp. | reverse complement strand
CTATCCCTCGGGATGTTCGGCTTTGCGCTGATCGGCGCCGCTCGCGATAGATATTCAGTCAGAATTCCGCTGGCGAGGATGAGGAACCGATTCACTTCGTTGAGACCGACGTTCGGGGTTCCGCCGGCGACGTCGCCTGGCCATCGAGGTAACGCCCGGACAAGCTCGGCGATATTCGCGTCGCGACACCCTTAATCAGCGAGCCGTCTTTGGTGACGCTGAAGTCCGATGCACTCGGGAGCGCTCGCATCATTCAATCTCCCCGCTTTCGACATCGCTGATCTCACGCTCGCGATCCCTGGCGCGCCGACAAAGCCTGCGAGAACTTCGGCCCCATAGCTCAGGGCGAGGGCGGCGAGAATATCGAGGGCGTGGGGCATGGCAGGGAACCCATTCACTTTTTGAATTGACGTTCGCGGGACCCCTTCGACTTTCGAGACGGAACGGGACTTGGGCTGGGACGCGGACTTAGGCGACACAAGTCTCGAAAGTCGAAGGGAACCCGTGTGTTTAGTCCCTTAGACGTTGTTTGACGGCGTCTGCAATCGTCCTCTCCATCCATCGCGCCGCGTCCTCGTGCCGTTCCCACGGCAACAGCGAAACCCGCAGAAGCTCGGCGATGATCGCGCGATCGATCCGATGCGCGTTCCGACCCGCTTGCGGAAAGTCCGACCGGACGAATTCTCTCTGCGCGATGAACTTGAACACCCGCGCGTCGATCAAGGGGCGCAGCGGCTCGATCGCGTCCCAAACGAGCGAGTTGCGCCCGTGTTTGTCGCTGTGGAGAAACCCTATCGGCAGGGCGAAGCCGGCCGCCGTCAAAGCTCGCGCCAGCCGCCCCGCTTCGACCACATAGGCGTAGTTGAGCATGGCGTTGATCGGATGCGAGGCGTGCTTCGAGCCGAGAAATTGAGCGCCCTTTTGCCGGTTGGCGAACCTGAGCCATGAGCGCGGGAGATCGCCGCCCTTGCGCTCGCGGAGGCCCAGATCGCGGAAGGCTCGCCAGTAGGCCGCCGCGATGCGGGCTTCGATCGTCACGATTTCGGCGACGGAGCGCGCTTCGTCGAGCCTCAAGCTCCAGGGCCGTTTGTCGATCGCCGGAACGCTTTCGGCGGACGCCTTGAGTTTCGCGCTCACAATCGCCCGCGCGACCGGGACCGGATCGGCGAGCGCCTGGGCGCGGACGAGCGAAGGCCCGACGTCGAGGATACGGGCGGCGTGCTTGCCGTTGACGCCCTCGCCCGCGCCGTCCGCTTCGAGCGCGCTTTCATAAAACAGGATCGCGCGGCCGGGGCCGTTCGGCAGGATGAGAGGGATCGCGTATCGGGCGCACCATCTTATCGCCTCGCCGGTCAGGAACTCGCCATGCGCGTCGAACAGGATGGCGGCAGGCTTCGGCTCATCGACATCGATCCTGACGTGAACGCGATCCTTGCCCGATCCGTGTTCGACGTCGAGAGCGCCGCCGCGCACGCGCAGTGCCGCATCCGGGCCGATCACCAGGATCGGACCGGCTTGCGCTCGACTGCGCACGGGCGCTCCCGCACGCTTTCGGATTTCATGGCCGCTCACGCCTCGCTTGAGATTGCGCATGGCGTTGACTGCGATCGGGAGGCCCGCTCTTGCCCTCGCGCGGCTCAACGCCCCGGCGAAGGTCGCTCGCGCGCACGGACGCACGGCCGTGGTGGCATAGGCCCTCCACGCGTCGGCCGCCGTGGTTTCGCCGGTGGCTATCCGCTCGACGATCGCCGTCGCGTCGAACGGATCGCAAACGCTGCGCGTC
>DASZFX010000221.1:0-3360 GCA_035939375.1 Roseiarcus sp. | reverse complement strand
GTTCGCACTGCCCACCTTCGCCTACCAGGTGTCCGGCGAATATTCCATGATCATGGCTGCGGCGCAGAACGGCTGGCTCGATGGCGACAAGGCGATGATGGAGAGCCTGATCGCTTTCAAGCGGGCGGGCGCCGACGGCGTCCTGACCTATTTTGCACCGCGCGCGGCCGAGGCGCTGAAGGCGCGGTGAGGCCCGATCGCGACTAACCGTCAAAATAGCCGACACTAGCTTTGGCGCGCCCGCTGCCTCATGTTGCGCCCCGTGTCCCGTCTCGCCGCGATTCTCTTCGTCCTCCCTTTCATCGTCCTTGTCGCCGGTTGCGCGCCGCTCCTGGAAGCAGATCAGGCGCGGCTCTGCCGCATGGCTTTGCCGGCGATCGAGCCGCCGGATTCGAAGATCGTCATCAGGCTCCAGGCGCCTTTCGCAGACAGGAAGGGCCTGCGCGTCGATTATGTCTCGAGCCTCGACGACGAGGCGCCGACCGCCCATTACGCCGAATGCCGCTTCCGCGAGCCCGGCCGCCCGCGCCGTTCGCAGGACTTGACCGCGATCGACACGGACCGCGGGCCGCTGAATCCCTATCAACTGTCGATCCTGATCCGTTTCTGGCTGTCGACGCCGGACGCGCGCGCAGACGATCCCGAACCGCTCTTCGGGGCTCAGCACGCTTGGCGCGGTCCCAAACCGCTGATTTACGGCTTGCAGCAGGCGATCAACGGCCTGCCGCTCGCCGCGATCTACGCTCTGCTCGCGGCGGCCTATTCACTGGTCTATGGGCTTGTCGGGCGGATCAACCTCGCCTTCGGCGAACTTGCCGCCGCCGGCGGCTATGCCGCGTCCCTCGGCGTGCTTCTCGCCGCCGCTTTCGCGCCCTGGGGTCCGGTGGCGCTCGCCTTTTTGCTGGCGGTCACCACGGCTGTCGCCTTCGGCGTCGCCTCCGGCCGCCTCGTCTTTGCCCCGCTCCACCGCGCCACCGGCCAGCAGACGCTGGTCGCGGCGGTCGGCCTCTCCCTGTTCCTGCAGGAATTTCTGCGCCTCACCCAAGGCGGCAGGCTTCGCTGGATCAATCCGATCCTGAACGAGCCCTTCGCGGTGGCGAGAGCCGACGATTTCGTCGCCGCGGCGACGCCGATCGCGCTGATCGTCGGCGCTTTCGCCCTGACGGCGGCCTGCGGCCTGTTGATCGCGATGAAAGCGACCCTCTTCGGCCGTCAATGGCGGGCCTATGCCGACGATCCGCTCGCCGCCGAATTGTTCGGCATCGACCCCAAGGCGATCTTCGCCAAGACCTTCGCCATGGCCAGCGCCATGGCCGGCCTTTCCGGTTTCGTCATGACCATCTTCTATGGCGGCGTCGGCTATGGCGCTTCGACCGCGCTCGGCCTGAAAGCCCTGATCGCCGCCATCATGGGCGGCATAGGCTCGGTGCCAGGCGCCTTCCTCGGCGGCCTCGTCATCGGCGGCTTCGAAGCCTTGTGGTCGGCGCTCTTCCCGATCGATTACCGCGACGTCGCGGTCTTTAGCCTGCTCGCCGTGGTCTTGATCCTCAGGCCGGGCGGCATCATGGGCTTGAGCGCCTATTCCTCGCCGCGAAGCTGACCCCTCGACTTTGTCATTCGCGCGAAAGCGGGAATGACACAGAAGGAATGGCGACGGCCCTTGATTGCGCCGTTTTCCTGCCCCACATCGAGGCGGCCGCGTCGAAGGAGCGCCCGCTATGTCGCATTTCATCAACGCCAATGTCGTCTTGGGGCCGATGCTCCACGCCCGGTCTTTCGAGGGCGTGCGCACCCGTCGGATGATCGCGATCTGCCTCGACCTCGTCGTGGTGTCGATCATCGCCTTGGTCATCTGGCTGGCGCTGCTGATCTTGACCTTCGGCCTGTCGCTGATCCTGCTGCCGCCGATCTTTCCCCTGGTGGCCTTCTTCTACAACGGCCTCACAGTCTCGGGCTGGCGTATGGGCACGCCAGGCATGCGGGCTATGGACCTTGAAATGCGCATGAACGATACGGGCGCGCGCGTTCCCTTTATCAACGCGGCCGCTCAGGCCTTGTTCTTCTACGTGAGCTGGCTGGCGCCGGTCGTGTTCCTGGTGACGCTTGTCGATCGCGAGAAGCGCTTCCTGCACGACATTTTGGCGCAGGTCGTGGTAATTCGCCGATTGTGACGCTCGGCGGCGTGTCATGAACGAGGCGTTTGCCGCCAGCGCGAGGAAATTTCTCTAAAGGCATTCCCGCCAAGGCGAATCCGTTCTACCTTTCTTGCAATCGACGCAGGGAGTGGAAGAAGCGTGTCGAGAGAGCCGCGCGACGCACCGCAGTTTTATCTGACTGCGCCATCGCCTTGCCCCTATTTGCCTGGGGTCGAGGAGAGAAAGGTATTCACCCACCTCGTAGGACGACGCGCGGCCGCGCTGAACGACATGCTAACTCAAACCGGCTTCCGCCGTTCGCAAACCATCGCGTATCGGCCGGCTTGCGAGCAATGCCGGGCCTGCGTTTCGGTTCGCGTATTGGTCAAGGATTTCCAGCCGACCGCCAGCATGCGGCGCATCTTCGAGGCCAATGCCGATCTCATCGGCGCGATGGGGCCGGCCAAGCCAACCGCCGAACAATATTCGCTCTTCCGCGCCTATCTCGAGACGCGCCACCCCGACGGCGGCATGGCGGACATGTCGGTGCTCGATTATTCGATGATGATCGAGGACAGCCATATCGACACCCATGTCATCGAATATCGCCGCCGCGGGCCGGACCATTTCATCACCAAGCGAGGCGACGGCCGCCTCTTCGCCGCCTGCCTCACCGATCGGCTCGCCGACGGGCTCTCGATGGTCTATTCCTTCTTCGACCCTGAGGAGAGCCGCCGCTCGCTCGGGTCATTCATGATCCTCGACCACATCGACAAGGCCCGCCGGATGGGCCTGGCGCATGTCTATCTCGGCTATTGGGTCGAGGGCTCGAAGAAGATGGCCTATAAGGGCCGCTATCTGCCGCAAGAGCGCCTTGGCATGGACGGCTGGCGGCGCATTGACCGCGCCTAGCGCCGGGCCCGGGCGCTCCATCTCGCTATCGGCGGGGGCGATGTCGCTGGAAGATCCGCGGGTCAAGTCCGTGCTGGCGCGGCTGCACCAGGCGGCGGGCTGGAGCGAGATTCCAAGAATCATCGCGACTTTGCCGAGCGTCGCGCGCGGCTTTGCCAAGGAGGGCGCCGGCGCGATCGAGCCGGCTTTGTTTCGCACCTCCTATATCGCGGTATCGCCGGAACAGGGCCGGTTCCTGTATGTGACGGCCCGCGCGATCGACGCGAAACGCATCGTTGAGTTCGGAACCTCCTATGGAATATCGACGCTCTAT
>DASZFX010000220.1:0-7420 GCA_035939375.1 Roseiarcus sp. | reverse complement strand
TTCGCGATTCGAGACGGTCAGACAGGCAAAATCGGGAATCAGGAGTTTTTCAATTGGGTCAGCCAGTTGCGAAGAGTGCCGTCGGGCACTAGCGCTCGACCAGTCATATCGCCGGGAAATTCTTTAAGGTATTTCGCCATTCTCTTGGCGTCGGTCGACTCTCCTGCCGCGACACGCCGCTTGAATTCTTTTTCGATCAACAAGCGCTCGAAGCCATGCTTGCCAGGGAGCGAGAGGCGCCGATCGTCATACTTGACGTCGGGAAACCAAACCTCCACGCGGTAGACCTCGTCGACAAAAATCACGACGTTCCAGGCCCAATGGATATGGCCCAAGCTCCATACATGCAGCGGCAGGGGACCGACGCGCGGCGGCTCAAGCTTCTCGCTGTCGCCGATGCGGCGCTGATAGCGAATCTTGCGGCCGGCGACGATCTCAAGGACGAGGAGACGCTGGCGGCCTTCGTCCGTCTGACCGTCAACGTGCTTGACCGCTTCGCCGAGCGGGAGCCAAGTCATGCGCGGAGGCTCACGACTTTCGACGGGCGCCCTTCGGCTAAAGCGCTCACATACTCAGCCCAACGCACCAGCGCATCCGCTTTTTCCGGTAGGTACGTCGATTTATTGTAAACGGCGGCGATACCGGGGCGCGCGTGGCCAAGCACTTCTTCGATGACGTGCGGCAAAATTTTGATTTTTTCGGCCATGCGCGTCGCCGCTGTGCGGCGTAGGTCGTGCAACCTCCAAGGCGCAATCGTCAGGCGTTCGTCAAGCTGGCGCTTCGCCCATGACCACGTTTGGAATCCAATCTTTGTGCCGAAGACGAAGTCATGATCGGGATGACGGGGACGCGCCTTCAAGATCGCGACGGCGGGGGGCGACAGCGGCAGGTCGAAAGCGCGCTTTTGCTTCATGCGCTCGCGCGGCAAATGGATCAGCTCTGCGTCAAGATCGCATTCGCTCCAAGTCAAGCCGCCAAGTTCTTGTCGCCGCGCCGCCGTCAGAATCAGCAACCTGACGAGCGCCGAGTAATCGTCGGGACCGTCGTCCAACGCTAACCAAATGGCCCGCAGTTCATCGTCGGTTAGCGTGCGCTCGCGCGATTGCGTCGGGTTCTTGTTGGTTGCGACGACCGGATTCGTGTCAACCAATCCTTGCTTCATGGCCCAGACCATGAAGGTGCTGAGCGCGGAGCGCGTTAGATTGGCCGCAACCGGCCCGCTTGTCTCGGCGAGCTTGTTCAGCAGCAGCGCAACGGTCCGGCGATCAACGTCTGCGATGGGGAGCCGATGCAGCGGGCGGCAATGCACGAGCAAATGGCGCCGCATCTCGACCAAGCTCCGGGGCCGCAACGTCTTCGCCCGTTGCGCCAGGAACAGTTCTAAGCAGGCGCCGACCGTCTCGCCGGCCTTGGCGACAGCGGCGGCGCGCTCCGCGACCGGGTCAACGCCGCCCTTGGTTTTGACGTAGAGCGCCATCGCCCAAGCGCGCGCCGCAGGAATCGTCGCGGGCGTCGCCGGGCCGAAGACAGGGCGCCCTTGCTTCTTACCGAAGCGATATTGGAAAGTGAAAGTCGCTTTGACCTTGCCCTCGCGGTTGCGGCGCAATCTCACAGCGAAGCCCGGCGTGTCGTCGATCGAAAAGGCCCTGTCGTTCACGCACTCGGGCAGACGCAGCGAGGCCAGGGCGGCTTGGGTCAGTTTCATTCGAGGTCCTCAAATCAACTGGGGAAGCACTGGGGAAGCAGCTGACGCTCCCCCATGCTCCTGACGCGGCCATTAGATTGAGGACATGTGGCGAATTTACGAGGCTTTTCAAGCTTTCCGCGTCTCATGCATCTTTATGCGAGCGGAGTGACGCAACTATTGCTTTTGCGGTTGCTCCTGGTCCTGCGGCATCGCCGCGCTGATCTTGTCGAAATTCTTCGTCACCAGCTCGATATTGGCGGGGAATTGCACCGGCGCCGACTGCTTCAACGCCGCGTTCAATTGCTCGAGCGCCTCCTTTTTGTCCTTCGGCGACATACCCTTTTCCGCTTTGACCGCGGCGATCTCCTGCTTGAGCACGATCTCAGGGCCGACATATTTCTTGGTCTGCTGATCGACGCCCTGCATCACCAAGCCGATGTTGTCTTCGACAGAATTATATTCGGCGTAATTGGCGAATTTGAATTTCTTGACGACGTCGTCGAGCTGCGTCGTCACTTTTGGGTCGGGCTGGCCTTGGGCGCTCTCTGGAAGCTTGGCGAGAACCGCGTCGACGTCCTTTTTGGCCGCCACATAGCCGTCGATCTGTTTGTCGGTCAGCGCGATCTGCTTGACCGGCTCGCCGCCGCCGGGCTGCTGGGCCTGCGCGAAAGCGAGGCTGGTCGGCGCAAGGATGGCCGCAGGCGCAGCGAGCGCGAGGCAGGCGGCGGCGAGGGCGGGAATGATGACGCGCATATTTTCTCCTCCAGGGGGATAGGGCTTTCCGAAAAGGGCTTGCCGGCTCGAAATGTGAGCCAAGCGACTATAGGTCAGTTCGGTGCGCCGGTCAGGCCTCGCGGCGAGGACGAAATCCGCGCCGAGCTCAGTCCCGTATCTTACGGGATGCGACGCGATCACGACCATAAGCCTGGCGCTCCCTCGCAGCGGCGGGAAAGACTGCCCGTCGACCAAACTTGCGGGACCGTTGATCTCATGGTCATAAAACAGCCTGGTCTCAGGCGGGGCAAAAGAAAATGGCGGACGGCGCGAAGATTTCGCCTTTGGACGCCGGCCTCTCCGGCCGGCGGGTGCTGGTGACGGCGGGCGCAGGCGGCATCGGGCTCGCGATCGTCGAGCGCCTGGTTCGTCACGGCGCCCGCGTCTTCGCCTGCGACGTTGCCGACGCCGCGCTCGCCGACTTTGAAAAAGCCATTCCGGGGGCTCACGCGGTCAAGGCGGATGTGTCGAGCGAAGAGGATGTCGATCGGATGTTCGCGACCCTGCGCGAGAAGCTCGGCGGGCTCGACGCGCTGATCAACAACGCCGGCGTCGCCGGACCTACCGGCGCCGTCGAGGACATCGACCCCAAGGAATGGCGCCGCTGCCTCGATGTCGGCCTCACGGGCCAGTTTCTGTGCGCCCGCCGCGCAACGCCGATGTTGAAGGCGGCCGGCGGCGGCTCGATCATCAACATATCTTCGGCGGCCGGGCGCCACGGCTATGCTTTTCGCACCCCCTATTCCTCGGCGAAGTTCGGGGTCATCGGCTTTACGCAGAGCCTCGCCAAGGAGCTGGGCCCGGCCAATATTCGCGTCAACGCCATCCTGCCAGGCATCATCGAAGGCCCGCGCATGGAGGGCGTCATTCGCGATCGCGCCGCGCAAATGGGCGTCGCATACGAGGCGATGGAGAAAGCCTACCTCGACCGCGTTTCATTGCGGCGCATGACCAGTCCGCAGGACGTCGCGGCGATGATAGCCTTTCTCCTGTCCGACGCCGCGGCCAATATCTCCGGCCAATCGATCGGCGTCGACGGCAATGTCGAGACTTTGTGAGCGGAGGGGCCCATGGCGCGCGTCGCCATCGTCGGCAGCGGATTCATCGGCAGGGCCTGGGCGATCGCCTTCGCCCGCGCCGGCCACGACATCGCTTTATGGGACCAGGATCGCGACGCGCCGCGAAATGCGATCGACTTCGTCGCGGCGATGGCGCCCGATCTCGCCGACAATGATTTGCTCGGCGGGACGAAGCCCGAGACTCTCCTTGCGCGGCTTCGCGCCGAGAGCGATCTCGGCGCGGCTGTCGCCGGCGCCGATCACGTGCAGGAGAACGCGCCTGAGCGCCTTGATCTGAAGAGGACCCTGTTCGCCGAGCTTGACCGCCTCGCGCCGCCAACGGCGATCATCGCCAGCTCCAGTTCGGCGCTTGCGCCTTCGCGCTTCACCGAAGGCTTGAGCGGGCGCCATCGCTGTCTGGTCATCCATCCGATCAACCCGCCCTATCTCATCCCCGCAGCGGAGATCGTCCCGGCGCCCTGGACGTCCGCCGAGACAATCGAGCGGGCCCGCGCCTTTCTCGTCGCGGCCGGCCAGGCGCCGATCGTGATGAAGCGCGAGATCGACGGTTTCGTGATGAACCGCTTGCAAGGCGCTTTGCTGGAAGAGGCTTTTCGACTTGTCGCCGACGGCGTTGCGAGCGCCGAGGATATCGATGTCGGCCTTCGCGAGGGCCTCGCCTTGCGCTGGTCGTTCATGGGGCCGTTCGAGACGATCGATCTCAATGCGCCGGGCGGCGTGCGCGACTATGTCGAGCGTTATCAGGGCATCTATCAGAACCTGTTTTCGCAGATGCAACGGCGCATCGATTGGGCCGGACCGGCGCTGACCGAAATCGAAGGCGAGCGCCGCAGGCGCGTGCCTCTCGACCAACTCGCAGAGCGCCAGAGATGGCGAGACCGGCGTCTGATGGCGCTGGTCGCACACAAGAAGCGCGCCGCCCAGGACTTCGGCGCCTGAGCAAATCGCGAAAGGAAGGAAACGAAATGAGCCTCGCCGACAAAGTCATCATCACTTGCGCGGTCACCGGCGCCATCCATACGCCGACGATGTCGCCGTACCTTCCGATTACGCCCGACCAGATCGCTACGGAGGCGATCGCCGCGGCGGAGGCGGGCGCCGCCATCCTCCATCTGCACGCGCGCGATCCTGAGACCGGAAGGCCCGATCAGACGCCGGAGGCGTTCGCCCGTTTCCTGCCGCGCATCAAGCAGGGAACGAAAGCGGCGATCAATATCACCACGGGCGGCAGCCCCTTCATGCGCATTGAGGAGCGCGTGCGGCCGGCGGCGACCTTCAAGCCGGAGGTCGCCTCGCTCAACATGGGATCGATGAATTTCGGCCTCTACCATCTCCTCGACAAGTACAAGGACTTCAAGTTCGACTGGGAGAAGCCGCATCTCGAAGCGACGCGCGATCTCGTCTTCCGCAACAGCTTCAAGGACATCGAATATATTCTCGCGACCTGTTACGATAGCGGCACGCGCTTCGAGTTCGAATGTTACGATATCGCCCATCTCTACAATCTCGCTCACTTCGCCGATCGCAACCTGGTCAAGCCGCCGTTCTTCGTCCAATCGGTGTTCGGACTGCTCGGCGGCATCGGCGCGCATCCCGAAGACGTCGCGCATATGAAGCGCACCGCCGACCGGCTGTTCGGCGGGACCTATCGCTGGTCGGTGCTCGGCGCCGGGGCGAGCCAGTTGCGCATCGCGGCTCAGGCCGCTGCCATGGGCTCGAATATCCGCGTTGGCCTCGAAGACAGCCTCTGGGCCGGCCGCGGCAAGCTCGCCAAGTCCAACGCCGACCAGGTGACGCTCGCCCGCAAGATCATCGAGGGCCTCGGCAAGCAGGTCGCGACGCCGGACGAGGCGCGTGAAATCCTCTCCCTCAAGGGCGGCGACAAAGTCGCCTTTTAGGAATCTCGGGTCGCGGCGCTTTGGCAGGGACGACGCAAATCTGCGGTCGTGAGGCGAATGGCCGCATTGCGGTTCGTACGAAACATTTTCGGCGAACATCCTGGGCGAAACATCCTGGGCCTTGTGCCACGGAACCGTCCTCACATGCTCTCCCTCACGGGCCTGTGAGGGCGACGCCTTTGACCGACGCCGAAAAGGGGTCATAGATTGCGAGCGGCTTGCCGCCGAATGCAGGCGGCGGAGAAATGGGAGGACGGCATGACCGAGATCACGCGGCGTGGAGTTCTTGGCGGGGTCGCGACGGCGGGCTTGGGCCTCTTGGGGTCGCGCCGCGCAATTGCCGCTCCCGAATGGAATGGGCCGCCGCCGGAGCCAGGCGCGCAGCTTCGCGTCTTGCGCTGGAAGCAATTCATCCAGGCCGAATTCGACAGTTTTGTCGCCAACACCAAGAAATTCGTCGAAAAGACCGGCGTCAAAGTGCGTGTCGACGCGGAAAGCTGGGACGACATTCGCCCGAAATCGGCGGTTGCGGCCAATGTCGGCGCCGGGCCGGATATTATCTTCGGCACGCTCGACGATCCGTTCAAGTTTCCAGACAAGCTCATCGATATGACCGATCTCGCGGAGTATCTGGGCGCCAAATATGGCGGCTGGTACCCGGTCGCGCGCAAATATGGCATGAAGGATAAGCGCTGGATCGCGCTGCCGCATGGCGCGACGGGCGGGGCGATGAACTACCGCATCAGCGCGATGCGCGCTGCGGGGTTCGACGAGTTTCCGAAGGACCTGCCGGGTTATCTGAAACTCTGTCAGGGCTTGAAAAGAATCGGCAAGCCGCCGGGCTTTGCCCTGGGTCATGCCACGGGCGACGCCAACGGCTGGGTCCTGTGGCTCCTATGGGCGCATGGCGGCAAGACGGTCGACGACAATAACAATGTCGTGATCGACGCACCCGAGACGGTCGGCGCCCTCGAATACGCCAAGCAGCTTTACGCCACCTATATCGACGGCGTCCTCTCGTGGCTCGATCCGAGCAACAACAAGGCCTTCCTGGCCGATCAGATCAGCCTCACCCTCAACGGCATCTCAATCTATGTCGTCGCCAAGAATTCGCCGGAGCCGGCGCTGAACGCGATCGCCGCCGATATGAACCACGCAAACATGCCGATCGGTCCGATCGGGCGCCCGACAGAGCAGCAGAACATTCTCAACACCTATGCCTACAACTACACCAAATACCCCAATGCAGTGCGGGAGTATCTGCGCTTCATGTGGGAGAAGGAACAGGTCGACGCCTGGGAGACCGCTTCAGGCGGCTATGTCGCGCCGCCTTTGCCGGCCTGGAACGACAATCCGGTCTGGACCGCCGATCCCAAGACGACGCCATTCCGCGACGTGCTGAAATATGCACTTGACGACGGCTATTCGGGGTCGCTCGGCTACGCTTCGGCGGCGACAATGGGCGATTTCATCGTCGTCGACATGTTCGCCGAGGCCTGCACCGGCAACCAGACTCCCAAAGCTGCGGCCGAGCGCGCGGCCGAGCGCGTCAAACGCTACTATCAGGTTTGATCGACGTCGCCTGATCGGTTGAGGCGCGCCCACCTTGAGCGGGGAGAGGCTGGATTGACGGCTCAGATCGAGACGGTCGTTCGCGCGACGCGGGCGCCCGCTCGCCGCCACATCGGCGCGCGCCTGATGGATAGCCCGAACTTCCTCGGCTTTCTGTTCATGCTGCCGGCAGCCGCGATTCTGTGCGTCTTCCTCGCCTATCCCTTGGGTCTGGGCTTCTGGCTCGGCCTCACCGACACGCTGATCGGCCAGACGGGTCGCTTCATCGGTCTCGCCAATTTCGTCTCGCTCGCCCATGATACCGTGTTCTGGCTTGTCGTGTTCAATACGACGCTCTATACGGTCGTCGCCAGCGCCTTCAAGTTTTGCCTCGGCCTCTATCTCGCGCTGCTGCTCAATCGTCGCCTGCC
>DASZFX010000219.1:0-3660 GCA_035939375.1 Roseiarcus sp. | reverse complement strand
TCGGGGCTTTTCGATGAAAATTTCAACCGCGGCGCCGGTTGGTATTTCTACGATATCGGCCGGCGCATCGAGCGCGGCATCAACACCTGCCGCTTCGCTCGCCAGCTCGCCGACAAGCCCTCGACCGACAACAATCTCGACGTGCTGCTCGATCTGATCGATTCGCAAATCACCTTCCGCTCGAGGTACCTGACCGGCGTCGCGCCGGCGCCCGTGCGCGACATGGCGTTGCTCGACCCTTACAATCCGCGTTCCGTCGCCTTTCAGGTCTTCGCGATCGACGATCACATCGCCGGCCTTCCTGTGCTGCGCCAGGACGGCGTTCTCGAAGAGCCGCGCCGGCTGTCGACGCAGCTTCGCGCCGAACTTTCGACCGAAGACGCCGACCGCATGGACGCACGGGCGATTCTCGCGGTCGAACAAAAACTCGCCAATCTCGCCGACGCGATCGGCGCACGCTATTTCCTGCAGGCCGGTAAGGCGCGGCGTGCCGAAAAGATCATGGGTCTGGCATGATCTACGACCTGCGCCACTTGACGCGCTATCTTTACGAGGCGCCGGTCGCCGCCAATTCCTGCGCGCTGCGCCTGACGCCGCGCTCGATGAAGGGCCAAGAGACGGCGACGAGCCACATCGAGATCACGCCGCAGCCGGTCGGCGTCGCCGAGCGCATCGACATATTCGGCAACCGCGTGGTGAGGATGCGCATCGAGGCGCCGCATCGAGAACTCGTCATCGAATCGACGGCGCGCGTCAGGGTCGAGCGGCCGGCGCCGCCCGCGCCCGCCTTGACGCCGTCCTGGGAGAGGGTCGCCGAGGACGCCGCAGATGCGCAAACCCTCTCATCCGAATCGCCGGCTCTCGCGCTCTTTGAGAGCCGGCTCGTCGGCCTCTATGACCAGATCACCGACTACGCCCGCTCGAGTTTCCCGCCTGGTCGTCCCGTCTACGAAGCCGGGCTCGATCTCAATCGGCGGATCAACGCGGATTTCGCCTATGATAAGCGAGTCACCGCCGTCAGCACGCCCCCGGAAGTCGCCTTCGCCAAACGCGGCGGCGTCTGTCAGGATTTCGCCCATATCATGATCGCCGCCTTGCGCGGCCTCGGCCTGCCGGCCCTGTACGTCAGCGGCTATATCCGCACCATTCCGCCGCCGGGCAAGCGGCGGCTCGTCGGCGCCGACGCCTCGCACGCCTGGGTCCAGCTCTGGTGTGGGCGCGAATTCGGCTGGCTCGCCCTTGACCCGACCAACGCGATTGCGGTCGGCGACGACCATATCGTCCTCGCCATCGGCAGAGACTACGCCGATGTCGCCCCGGTCGAAGGCGTGATCGTATCGTCGGGCGGCCAAACCCTCGACGTCGAGGTGGATGTCGTGCCGATGCGGCGGTGACTGCTTGGCGCCGGCATTCGAGCGGCCACCCTCGCCTCACTCACCACACGACCGGATGGGTCTCTCCGGTTTGCACATTGACGAACCCATTCGGCGCATGATCGCAAGGCGCGACGAGCGCCCAGGTCCAGGGCGCGCAGGTGAGAGTGGCGAACATCAGCCGCTCGGGGAAGCCTGGGCTCCAGCGCGGCCGGAAAGTCGGCTCGTACATCCACTCGACCTTCTCCGCCTCTTGGTAGAGATGCTGCATTTCGGCGTCGAGTTCTTGCGCCGGCCGACAGGACATCAGCCCGCCGATCTCGAAACGTACGGTCGCAACGAGCCTGCCTTCGCGCACCAGCGCCCAACCGCCCTGCATTTCGGCCAGCGCATTGACCGCCTCGGCCATCGCTTCGTCGGACGAGCCGACGACCCAGATGTTGTGCTTGTCGTGGCCGACCGAGCAGGCAAGACCCGTCTCAGGCGTCGCCGGCCCGCAACCGCGCCAGAACATTTTTGAAATCCTCGCCTCGCCGGAGAAGCGGTCGACGATGGCGAATTTGGTGACGGCCTCGGAAGGGAGACGCTGCGTCTCGCCGTCGCGCACCGGCAGTTCGAGGGTGTAAAATTCCGGATGCCAGTGGAAGGGCCGAATGACCGCGGCTTTCATGGTCTCGCGGCCCGGCGCCGCCTTCAGTGCGAAATCCGCCGCCGTCACCCTGCGGCGAATGTTGACCGTATTGGTCGCCCAGGCCGGCCAGGCGATCGGCGGAACCGGCCCGATATAGGTCTTGCCCTCGGAGACCTGGGCGCCGTCGGCCCAGACTTTTTCGATTCTAACGCTCGCTACGTCCGAGAGCAGCACGACATCGGCGTAGCGGCCTGGCGAGAGAGAGCCGACGAAGGGCGTCAGCCGCATGTGCCTTGCGGGATTGATCGTCGCGCATTGGATGGCGATCTCCGGCGTAAGGCCGCTCTCGATGGCGAGGCGGATATTGTAGTCGCTGGCGCCTAGCTCCAAAGTATGCGAAGCGCTGCGGTCGTCGGTGGTGAAGGCGATCTGCGACCAGTCGGCGAGATTCTTCTCCAGAAGATGCTTGATGATTTCCGGCATAGCATAGATGCGCAATTCGATGAAAAGCCCGCGCGTCAGCTTGTCCCAGGTTTCCTCAGGCGTCTGTACTTCGTGATCGGAGGCAAGGCCCGCCGCGGCGAAGGCGTTGATCGAAGGCGAATCTCTGAGGCCCGAGGCATGGCCCTCGACGACGCCGCGGGCCGCGAATGTCGCCTCGATCATGCCCCATAGGCGTTTGTAGGACGGATTGTCGGGGCTCCACACCGCCGGCCAATCCATCACCTCGTCGAGGCCGGCGACCATCAGGCTCTCGCCCATGAATTGCTTCTGCTCGTCATAGCCGAAATAGCCGCCGCCCCATTCATAGGCCGTCGGCGGCACGGCCGAGCCGGGCAGAGGAAAGATTTTCAGCGGTGAGCCGCGCTTCCTGGCCTCCAGCCAGAATTCGAGATTATGCGCCCCGTCGACATTCGAGAACTCGTGACTGGCTTCGCAGGTCCAAGTGTTGCCGCGCGGCAGCACCAGCGCCGCCTCCCATTCGGGAGTGAGATGCGAGCTCTCGATATGCTTGTGCACCTCGCCGAAGCCGGGAACGGCGGAAAGGCGCGGCTCATGAAAACGCTCGCGCGTTTCGCCGGGGTACGTTCCGGCCGGGCCGACGAAGGCGATGCGTCGACCCTTGACGACGATCTCCCAATCCTCTCGCCACGAGCGGGTATGTACATCGAGGAGACGGCCGACGCGCAGGATTTTGTCGGCCGGCCGCTTGCCGAGCGCGGTCAGGGTCAGATCCTGGCGGATGCGAACTTCCTTGGTCGCTTCGATGAGATCGTCGGTCGGAAGCGCCGCGTCGGCTGAGGCTTGGTCGTTCATGCCGCTGACTTTCCATGGCGCCGGCTTTCGTCGGCGTGAACGGCTCACCGCTCATGCTGCCCGCAATGGATTCAGGCCGCAACTCCCGCGCGACGTCACGAAACAGGGACAGGGGCGGCGCGGCGCAGCTTTCGCAACTCGGCTTAAGAGGCGCTCCGCTCTCCTTGGCTCGCTTGACTTCCCCTGGCCTTGTCGCCAGTTTCGCGCCGCTTTTCGGCGGCGGCGTTTCAAACAAGGGCAAATGCGCAGTTATTTGAGCTTTGAACAGCCGGTCGCAGACATCGATGCACGAATCGACGAGTTGCGCGCGCTGGCGGCCAAAGGAGATTCGCCCGCCCT
>DASZFX010000218.1:0-12317 GCA_035939375.1 Roseiarcus sp. | reverse complement strand
GAGTTAAGCGTCATGGCGCCGCGAGCCAATTGGAAGGGTTACTTAAAGCTGTCGCTCGTTTCCTGCGCTGTCAGCCTCTATCCGGCCTCCAGCTCTTCGTCACGCGTGTCTTTCAACACCATCAACCGAAAGACGGGCAATAAAGTCAAACGCCAATATGTCGATTCGGAAACCGGCGAGACCGTCGAGCCTGAGGACCAGGCGAAGGGCTATCCAGTCTCCAAAGATACTTACATGCTCGTCGATGAAAGTGAACTCGAGGCGATCCACATCGAGAGCACGCACACCATCGACATCGTAAAATTCGTGCCGCGCGCTGAAGTCGATCCACGATATCTGGAGGCTCCATACTATATCGCGCCCAATGAGCGCGTCGCGGAGGAAGCCTTTTCGGTCATTCGAGACGCCATGCGCGACAAGGACGTGGTGGGGCTCGGGCGCGTCGTCATCGCCCGGCGCGAACGAGTGATGATGCTGGAGCCGCTTAGCAAGGGCATTCTCGCAACCGTGTTGCGCTACGCCTACGAAGTTCGGGGCGAGCAGCCCTATTTCGAGGAAATTCCCGACCTTCAGTTGCCCGCGGAATTGAAGGAGATGGCTCAGGTCATTATCGAGCGCAAGGCGGGTCATTTTCATCCCGAAGAGTTCAACGACCGGTATGAAGACGCCATGGTGGCGCTCATCCGCACCAAGCAAGCGGGCCTGCCGACGACGCCCGCGGAGGAGCCGTCGCGACCGAGCAATGTCGTCAGCATCCTGGACGCCCTACGCAAGAGCATCGCGGCGGAGGGCGGGCCTGCGCCAAAGCCCGCAAAGATCAGCGCGGCCGCCGCGGCGACGCCGGCCGCCAAACCCAAGGCGGCCTCGAAAGCCAAAGGCGGCGCTTCGAAGCCGGCGGCCAAAGCGCCTGCGGAGCCCGCCAAGGCGCGCAAGGCGAAATAGTCGAGCCCCTTGAATGACAACCCTCGATCCAACCTTGGCTCATTCGCGGGACGTCGTTCCCATCGACGAAGACGGCGTTCGCGGCTTTTTGCACCGATGCGAGAAGGCCGAGGACGGATTGGTTCTGACGCATGGCGCAGGCGGCGACTGCAACGCGCCGTTGAGCGTGACGGTCGCCAACGCTTTTCAGGCTGCGGGCCTTTGGGTCCTTCGTTACAACCTTCCCTTCAGGCAAGAACGTCGGTTTGGCCCTCCCAATCGCGCGAAGGCGGCGATCGATCGCGCCGGACTGCGAAAGGCGGCGGCCTTTCTGCGAGCGATGCTGCCAGGCGATCTGTACCTTGGCGGTCATTCCTACGGCGGGCGCCAGGCCAGCATGTTGGCGGCGGACGAACCCGAGCTTGCGCAAGCGCTTCTGTTGTTATCCTATCCCCTGCATCCGCCGGATAAGCCGACGCAGCTGCGAACCGCTCATTTTCCGTTGCTGAAGACGCCTGTCGTCTTCGTTCACGGCTCTGACGATCCTTTCGGCGCCATTTCGGAAATGGAAGCCGCCATCTCGATGATCCCTGCCGCAAAACGGATGCTCGTGGTCGAAAAAGCCGGGCATGATTTGCGGCGCGGGCGGTTCGATTTGGGGGCGATGGTCGCCGCTTTGGCCGGAGAGCCGGAGAACACCCAGGGCCCGCAATCGAGGGGGAAAGAAAGATTGTCGCGGCGCGCGGCTTAGTCTTGCAAAAGCGCCGCCGTCGCGGTCGGCCGGTTCAGAGCGTCTGGTTATACACGCCGACCTCAGGATTGACGCGCAATATGCCGTCGATCGCCTTGAACATTTCGCGCAATCGCGTCTCGGAGGCCGGGCTTTCGATCACCACGACGAGTTCGGGTTTGTTCGAGGAGGCGCGCACCAGGCCCCATGTTCCGTCCTCGACTGTCGCCCTGACGCCGTTGACCGTGACGATGTCTCGTATCTGCTGACCGGCCAAGGTCTCGCCCCTGTCGCGCATCTCCTTGATACGCGCCGTCACTTTGTCGGCGACCGCATATTTGACCTCGTCCGCGCAATGGGCCGACATGGTCGGCGAGCCATAGGTGTGGGGAAGATCGCGATAGAGATCGGCCATCGACTTCCGCGGATTGCGGTCAAGCACGTCGAGAACCGCAATCGCGGTGACGAAGCCGTCGTCATAACCGCGCCCAATCGGCGCATTGAAGAAGAAATGGCCGGATTTCTCGAAGCCGGCCAGCGCCTTCAATTCGCTGACCCGCCGTTTGATATGAGAATGGCCGGTCTTCCAATAGTCGGCCGTGGCGCCCTGGGCGAGAAGCACGGGATCGGTCGCGAAAAGCCCGGTCGATTTGACGTCGACGACGAAGGTTGCGCCCCTGTGCAGCGCCGAGAGGTCCCGCGCCAACATCACGCCGATCTTGTCTGCGAAGATTTCCGCGCCTTCATTGTCGACGACGCCACAGCGGTCGCCGTCGCCGTCGAACCCGAGCGCGAGATCGGCGCCGGACGCTCGCACCGCCTCGGCCATCGCATGCAGCATATGCAAGTCTTCAGGATTGGGATTGTAGCGTGGAAATGTATGATCGAGCGTCACGTCGAGGGGTACGACGTCGACGCCGAGTGCGGTCAATATCTGCGGCGCGAAGGCTCCAGCGGTGCCATTACCGCAGGCGGCGACGGCTTTGATCTTGCGCTTGAGCTTGGCGCGGTTGGTAATATCCGCGATGTAGCGCTGAGGAAAATCCTCGATGTACCGATAGGCGCCGCCTTCGGCGGTGCGGAATTTGCCGCCGACGACGATGTCCCTGAGGCGTCCCATCTCCTCGGGCCCGAATGTGAGCGGGCGCTTTGCGCCCATCTTCACGCCCGTCCAGCCGTTGTCGTTGTGCGAGGCCGTGACCATCGCCACGGCCGCGACGTCTAGGTCGAATTGCGCGAAATACGCCATCGGCGTAACGGCGAGGCCGATGTCGTGAACGCGCACGCCCGCCGCCATCAGTCCGCAGATCAGCGCGTATTTGATCGAGGAGGAATAGGAACGGAAGTCGTGGCCGGTGACGACGTCGGGCTTCACCCCCATCTCGCGCAGCAGCGCGCCAAGGCCCAGGCCGAGCGCCTGTACGCCCATCAGATTGATTTCTTTTTCGAACAGCCAGCGCGCGTCATATTCGCGAAAGCCCGTCGGCTTCACCATCGGGCTCGATTCAAAAGCGTAAGTGTTGGGGCGAAGGACGGCTTGCGGCGTTGGATACATAGAATCCCCGGCGAGGAGCGGCGCGGTGAATCGGATTACAGGAAATCGCGACAGGCGCCTATGACGAAGGCGTGAAAGCCGACGCTACTGGCGCAGGATCAGCCGCCCCGATTTCTGCTCGACCGTGGAGAGGCGCTTCAAGAAGCTCATGCCGAGCAGATTGTCCCGTCCCGCCTGAGGCTCCATCACCAGTCCTTGAACGGCGGGCACAAAGACGTCGCCGACGCTCACCGAAGTGAGGGTCACCGGCGCGACGCGCGCAATTCCGTTGGCGGTGCGCACGCGCCCGGTATAGCTCGCTGGGCCAAGCGACAAGCCGAGGCGAGAGGCGGTTTCGGCCGAAAGCGCCACGAATGTGGCGCCCGTGTCGATCATCATATGGACGATAACGCCGTTAACGACGACGTCGGTCGAATATTGGCCGCCGCGGTCGGCGTAGATTTCAGCGACGCGATAGCTCTCGTCTCGACTTGCGCTCGCCGGCGCTGGGGGCGGCGCCAGGGCGACCGTCGGGATCGGCTGCGGCGCGCTTCCGCCGCCCGATCCGTTCATGGCCTGGAACAAGCTCGGAAAGAGGCTCGGCGCATAGGCGCCTACAATACAGGCGATGACCGCGACAATCAGAGATGAACGCAACATAACATAGCCGACGGCGCGGCCCCGCCCTCGGAGCTTTGCGCGAGACTAAGCTAACGCGGTCCCGCCAATAAGGCGTTAACGGAAGGCGACGAAATTCGTTGCATTCGGGTAACGCCGCGCCGCCCCGATCAGCGCGCCGCGGACATCAGCGCCGCCGCGGCGACGGCGCGGCCAAGGGCGACCTGGGCCTGGCCATCGAGGTGAATGCCGTCGACGGGGCTCGAGCGAATAGTCTTGCCGGCGTCGAGAAAGCTGGCGCCGCAGGCGGCGGCGACATCGCGCAGCAACGGCGGCAGCAGACGCGACTTGCGATCGGCGCTCTCGAACATGGTTGTGAAAATTCCGACAACTTCGACCGGCGGCGGACAGACGACGAACTTGTTCGGCGCTTTGCCGCCAAAGACGTCGAGACGTCCGATTTCCAACAGCAGTCGCTTGATCCCTAGCGCGACGTCTTCGGCTTCGAGGGAGAAGCGGCGCTTGAAATCATTCGTCCCGAGCATCACCACGACGAGGTCGAGCGGCTTGTGGCTCTCTAGGCAAGGTCGCAGATAGGCGAGCCCCGACAAATGGCCGCCCTCGACCGGATCTTCATGCACCGTGGTGCGCCCCGGCAGGCCTTCGGCAATGACCTGCCAATCTTCGCCGAGCGCTTGGCGCATGACATTCGGCCAGCGCTGCGCGGCCTCGTGACGCGCGTTATCGGTCCAAGACGACATCGGGACGCAGCCCCACGTGTTTGAATCGCCATAGCAGAGAGCCGTCTTCGTCATTCGTCCTCCCCTCACGATGCGCAGGCCGGCGCCGACCCTGGCCCGCTCTACCAGACCTTCGCCGCCAAGGCCTCGATCTCCGTTGCGTAAGGCATGCTCGGCTGGGCGCCTGGCTTCGTGCAGGCGAGGCTGCCGGCAGCGAGGCCGCGTTTCATGGCGGCTTCGAACGAAAGGCCGCGATGAAGCGAAGCGGCGAAGGCGCCGACGAATGTATCGCCCGCGCCCGTCGTATCGACGACCGCGACCTTTGGCGCGGGCGCCGCAAAGCGCGCGCCCTTGGCGTAGGCGACGGCGCCGGCGGGACCAAGCGTCACGATCGTGGCAAGGCCGAGCACGCGATCGACATGGGCCGCAACCTCTTCGGGCTCGCGCGTTCGAAGTTTGAGCGCATCGCCAAGGGTCAGGGCCTCATGTTCGTTGACGATGAGGATGTCCAGCGCCCTAAGGAGTTTCTCTCCGGGCGGTCCGGCGGGCGCTAGATTCATGATCACGCGTGCGCCCTTGGCCTTGGCGTGGATCGCGGCGGCCTCCACCTCGGCCGGCGGCGTTTCGCGCTGAAGAACGAGAATGTCGCTTGCGCCAAGGGCGAGCCGTTCGAGCTGAACGGCCTTGGCCGACCGATTTGCGCCGGACGCGACGACAATGGCGTTCTCGCCATGCTTGTCGACCGCGATGAACGCAGCGCCCGTCGGGGCGGCGACCTCCATCGTCGCGGAGAGATCGACGCCCTCGGCCTTCAACAGCGCCAGCGCTTGAACGGCGAAGGAATCCTTGCCGACCGCGCCGGCCATCGCGACTTCGGCGCCGGCGCGTTGCGCCGCCAGCGCCTGATTGGCGCCCTTGCCGCCTGGGCTCGTCTCATAATCGTCGCCAAGCGTCGTCTCGCCCGGGCCCGGAATGCGCTCGACCCTGGTGACGAGGTCGAGGTTGATCGAACCGAAGACGACAATCATCGCGGCCCGCCTCTAAATCCAGCCGCCGTCGGCGACATATTGCTGGTTGGTCATCGCCGCGGCCTCATCGGAGGCGAGGAACAAGGTGATGCGGGCCATGTCGTCGGGAACAAGGCGCCGCTTAATGCACTGTCCCTTGACCCGTTCGGCGTCGGCCTCGGGCGTCACCCAAAGTTCGAGCTGCCGTTCCGTCATGATCCAACCCGGCGCAAGCGCGAGGCATCGTATATTGTACTGGCCATAATCGCGCGCGATCGAGCGGGTCAGGGCAAGGACCGCGGCTTTCGAGGCCGTATAGACCGGCATGCCGCCGCGCCCGAGCATCCAGGAGGTCGAGCCGAAATTGATGATGACGCCCTTGTTCTTCTCGACCATGTCCGGCAGCACGGCTTGCGCCGTGAAGAACTGGTGCTTGAGATTGACCGCGATACGATCGTCGAAATATTCGGGCGTCACGTCCGCCATGGCGTGACGCTCGTCATGGGCGGCGTTGTTGATCAGAATGTCGATCGGTCCGAAGCGCTTGCGGACGGCGGCGACGGCCGCGCGCAAGGCGTCGACGTTTCTCAGATCGGCCAGCTCGAAGTGGATATCGCGGCCGGGGCCTGCCCATTTGGCGATCAGGGCCTTGGACGGTGCCTCGGCAATGTCGAGGAAGGCGGTCTTTGCCCCTTGCTCGGCGAAACGTCTCGTGATCGCCGCGCCGATGCCGCCGCCGCCGCCGGTGATCAGTACGACCTTACCCTTGAGGCTGGGGTACGTGGCGATGGGCGCATCTTCGATGGCGTCGGACATCAGGGGCTCCGGACAGGCGCTGCGGCGCCGACCTCTTCATCTTTCGCGAGGAGCGAAGCGACGAAGCAATCCACGGTCGGCGTTTATCTAGGATTGCTTCTCTTTGCCCGAAGGGCGAGGGCGGGATTCGACGCGTTGCTCAAATATATCGATTGACCAGATTCTCGAGAAACTCCTGGCGACCCGAGCGCGGCTTCGGGGCGATCTTCTTGTCGGCAACGCGTTTGGCGATCTCCTCCAGCGACTGCTTGCCCGCCAGCATGGCCTTGCCCTCCGGCTTGTCCCAACCCGCGTAGCGCTCGGCGAGAGCCTGGTCGAATTTGCCGTCCTCAATGAGCCTCGCCGCAGCGATGAGCGCCTGCGCGCAGACATCGAGTCCGCCGATATGGGCGATGATGAGATCCTCAGGATCGATCGATTGGCGGCGCAGCTTGGCGTCGAAGTTGAGCCCGCCGGGCGCGAGGCCGCCTCCCTTCAACAGGTGATAAAACGCGGGCGCGAGTTCGGCGGCGTTGTTCGGGAACTGGTCGGTGTCCCAGCCGGATTGATAATCGTTGCGATTGAGGTCGAGTGAACCGAGGATTCCAAGCGCGACCGCCATCGCCACTTCGTGCTCGAAGGAATGGCCGGCCAGCACCGCATGGCCGACCTCGATATTGACCCTGACCTCCTTTTCGAGGCCGTATTTCTGCAGGAAGCCAAAGACGGTGGCGACGTCATAGTCGTATTGATGCTTGGTCGGCTCCTGCGGCTTGGGCTCGACCAGGATGACGCCTTTGAAACCGATTTTGTGCTTGTACTCAACAACCAGGGAAAGGAACCGGCCGAGTTGCTCCAACTCGCGCTTGAGGTCGGTGTTGAGCAGCGTTTCATATCCCTCGCGTCCGCCCCATAACACGTAATTGGCGCCGTCGAGGCGATGCGTCGCATCGAGAGCGTTCTTCACCTGCGCCGCCGCAAAGGCGAAAACGTCCGGATCGGGATTGGTCGCCGCGCCCGCCATGTAGCGCGGATGGCTGAAGAGATTGGCCGTACCCCAAAGCAGCTTGACGCGCGAGGCCTTCATCTTGCCGGCGAAATACTCGGTCATATCGGCCAGGTTACGGCCGAATTCCGCGAGATCGCCGCCTTCGGGAACGACGTCGCGGTCGTGGAAGGTGAAGAACGGCGCCCCAAGCAGGGAAAACATTTCGAAGGCGACGTCGGCCTTGAGTTTGGCGGCCTTCATGGTTTCGCCGAACCACGGCCGATCGAACGTCGGCGCGCCGAACATATCGACGCCGGGCCAGGCGAAATTGTGCCAGTAGCAGACCGCAGGACGCAGGTGCTCGGCCATGGTCTTGCCGAGGACCTTTCGGTCGGCTTCGTAGTGGCGGAAGGCGAGGGGATTGTCGCTCTTTGCGCCCTCAAAACGGATCGGCGCGATATCGCCGAAGAAGCCGGTCGTCATGGCGTTCCCCCGTGGTTCCTTCTCAGGCCCGCAAACGCGATTGGCCGCGGTTCCCGGGCCCCCGGCGATACGCCGTTGACGCATTTATTTCGGATTCCGTATTTTGTTTCGCCGGGCGGAAGCCTGTCAATAGGGGGGAACGGGCTTGGGTCGCATCGCGAGCAGCAATGGGCGACGAAAAAACACCTTCCCGTGCGGCGTGCGGCGGCACGCCGATCAGTTGCTAGGAAATTGCGCTTGTGGCGAACTTACATCCGGTTCAATTCATCCGCGGCTCGATGCGCCAGGCGGCGCGCGAGGAGCGACATCGAGGAATTGTCGATGTGATCCATCGCTTGACCGAGCGTGACGTCGCCCGGCGTCCCGGGCGCGAAGCCGGCGCCGTAGGACTGACGCAGAATATAGATCGGCGTCGCCCCGAGGGTGCGGCGAATATTATCGCTTTCCTCAAGACTTAACGCCGGAACTGACCCGAGATTGGCTGCGCTCGCAACGTGGTGATGGTGGCCTACTTGCATCGCATCCTCCCGCGGATGGCCGGTTATTGTCGCTTGCACGCCTCTCCCGCCGGGATGAACCGGCGACGACGCGCCCCACGCTTTGGTTTTGTCAGATGTCGAAACGCACGGCTTGCAAGAGATCGTTCTGACGCTCGCTTGCGCAACGCTGACCGCACGCAACGCTGCGGCGCAAAGGATGGCGCCAATGAGGCGATTTTATGGGCGCCCGCTGCTCAATTCACAGGCATTTGTGCAGACCATTCGCGCTCAAGGCGCCTTGAAGCGACGCGTGAAATCGATCAGCGCGGCAAGGCCGATTTCGGCGTCTTCGGTAGTGATTGATTCTTCAGGGTTATGGCTGATGCCGCCTTTGCAGCGCAGGAACAGCATCCCCGCCGGGCAGAGCTGACCCATAATCATCGTGTCATGCCCGGCGCCCGAAGGAAGCAGCCGCGCCGGCGCCGCATAGACGCGCTCGACGCTTTCCTTGAGCGCGCCGACAATGGCCGGATGACAGGTATAGGCGGCCGCTTCATGCGTCTGCGTCAGAGCGAGCTGCGCCTTGCGCTCCGACGCAATAGCGGCGAGCCGTTTGGAAATATCGGCGACGGCGCGTTGGCGCCGCTCATCGCGCGGCGCACGTATGTCGATCGTGAAACGTACTTCGCCGGGAATGACATTGACTGCGCCTGGGTCGATGTCGACGCGCCCGACGGTCGCCACCAGATCGTCCTCGATGCGTGCCCGCGCTTCGATAAGGAGCATCATCTCGGCGCTGGCGGTCAACGCGTCGCGACGAAGGTTCATCGGCACGGCCCCGGAATGACCCGCCTCGCCCTTGACTGCGGCGTGGAAGCGCGTTGCGCCATTGATCGCCGTCACCACGCCGACGGCCAAACTCTCGCTCTCCAGCACCGGCCCTTGTTCGATGTGCAATTCGACGAAGGCCGCGACATTGCGGGCGCGCAACTTCGCCACCGCCGTGGAATCGCAGCCGAACGCCGTCAACGCCTCGCGCATCGTCACGCCGTCGGCGTCCTTTTGATCGAGCGCCGAGGGCTCGAAAAGCCCCGCGAAAGCGCGTGATCCGGTGAGCGTCGTTGGAAAGCGCACGCCTTCCTCATCGCCGAATGCGACGATCTCGACCGCATGATCGAACCGCTCGCCGCCAGCGCTCAACGCCTCGACCACGGCCAGGGCGGCCATGGCGCCAAGGTTGCCGTCGTACCGGCCGGCGTTGCGCACCGTATCGATATGGGAGCCCAGCATCAGCGCCGGGGCGTCCTGGCGCTTGCCCTCGTAGCGGGCGATAACATTACCGGAAGCGTCGATCCTGGCGTTCAGTCCCGCCTCATTGCACCAGGCGAGAAACTGGCGCGCCGCCGCGCCATGCGCTTTGGAAAGAAAGAGGCGCGTCAACCGCCCCTCTTCGTCGGTGAAGCGCGCGAAATCATCGAGGCGTTGCATCATCCGTCGGGCAGCGCTGGCGGTCATTGTCTTAGCGTCCATTGGAAGCGATCCTGCGGTCCTGAAGCCAACGCGCGAGCACGGCGCGCTCTTCCGCAGTCATCTCGGTGATATTGTTCGGCGGCATGGCGGTCGACATCACCGCTTGTTCGCGGATCGCCGGACCGAAGGCGGCGATATGCTCGGGCGTATCGAGCAACACGCCCTTCGGCGCTTCGCCGACCCCTTCGAACGCCGGCTCGGGCGCATGGCACATGACGCAACGCGTCGAAACGACGTCGACGACATCCTTGGGCGCCGTCGGCAGAGCGACCGCGGCGAGCTTCGCCGGCTTCGCCTCGCCAAGGCCGAGCGTTGCGCGCATCCCGGGCGAAGCGGCCATCGCAATCCAAAAGGCCGTCCAAATCGCGACCACCGCGACGAGCCACGCCCACCAGGGCGCCTTGTCATGGTCGGCGTGCCACATATTGTAAAAGTACCGGATCATCGCTCCGCACACGACAACCAAAGTGACGATCGCGGGAATGACGCGCGCATTGGAGTAGGTCAGCGGATAATGGTTCGACAGCATCATGAACAGCACCGGCAGGGTGATGTAATTGTTGTGCGTCGAACGCTGCTTGGACTCCTTGACCCATTTCGGCTCGGGCGTCTCGCCGGCGATCAGCGCGGCCACGCTCTTCATCTGATTGAGCATGATGACGAAGAAGACATTGGCGGTCATGATCGTCGCCATTAGCGCGCCCGTGTGGATGAGCGCGCCGCGGCCCGAAAAGATCAGCGTGAAGAGGTAGCTGGTCAGCACGACATAGCCGAAACCGACCAGGGCGAGCAGGCTGTCGCTTTTGGCGATCGGCGACTTGCACAGGAGATCGTAGACGATCCAGCCGAGCGCCAGCGCGGCGATGCCGGCAAGGGCCGCCTGCCAGGGCGAAAGCGGCATCACAGCGGGATCGATCAGGAAAAATTGCGATTGGCCGTAGTAGACCCAGCACAAGAGACTGAAACCCGAGATCCAAGTCCAATACGATTGCCATTTGTGCCAGACGAGATGGTCGGGCAAGACCGCCGGCGCCAGCACATATTTGCTCATTTCGTAGAAGCCGCCGCCATGCACCTGCCAGGAGACGCCGGAAACGCCGGGCTGCATGTTCTTCTCTTTGCGCAATGAAGCGTCGAGATGCATGAACATGAAGGACGAGCCGATCCAGGCGATGGCGGCCGTCACATGCAGCCAGCGCAGCAACATCGAACCCCATTCCAGCAGATAGGCTTCCATCGCTCCCTCCGCCTCTCCGCCTCATTCGCGGGCTCTCGGCCCCACTAAACTCGCCCGGCATAGTGGCGCCGCATAAGCCCATACCATAGGGCCGGAGCGCTCCACTTGCCCGCAGGCGATTTCGGGAATATCTTTCGATAAAATCGGAAAATGGCGGCGGTCGTCCGCGTTGGGGAGGAGCGAACGCCAGGCGTTCCGACGACGGGGTCGCTCGCGGGGCCGACATGAGTTCGCTTGAGAACATGCGCATCTTCATGCGCGCCGTTGAGACCGGGTCCTTTTCGGCCGCTGGGCGAATGTTGCGCCTGTCGCCGTCGGTGGTCAGCTACCGTATTCAATTGCTCGAGGACCATCTCAACTGCCGTCTCCTGACCCGCACGACGCGCAGCATGAGCCTTACCGACGCGGGCCGGGTCTTCTTCGAGCGATGCGTGGAGGTGGTCGAGGCGGTTGAGCGCGCCGAGGCGAGCGTTGCGCAAAGCGGCAGCGCCAATCCGCCGGGGACGCTGCGCGTAACCGCCCCGCTCGGGCTTGGGCGACGCGTCATCGCGCCAATGCTTGCACGCTATCGCGCCGTCCAGCCGCAAACGGACCTGCGTTTGCGTCTCTCCGATCATCTGCTCGATCTGGTCCAGGAGGGCGTCGATATCGCCGTTCGGATGGCGCGCCTGGAGGATTCGAGCTTCACTTTGCGCAAGATCGCCGAAGTGCGTCGCATTCTTTGCGCAGCCCCGGCCTATCTCGAGGCGCGGGGTCGTCCTGAGACGCCGCAAGACCTCGCCAAACATGATTGCCTGCTGCTTCGCTTTCCCGGCTCGCAGCAATTCCGCTGGACGCTCGAATATCGTCATGAGGCGATAACGATTCCGGTTTCAGGACCCTTCGATGTCGATGACGGCGACGTGCTGACCCAATGGGCGGTGGACGGGCTTGGAATTGTGCTGAAGCCGCTCTTCGAGGTCGCCGAACACATCGCCGCAGGGCGCCTCGTCGAGGTGCTGTCCGAGGCGCCGCCGCAGCCTGTGACGCTCGGCCTTCTCTATCCGACCCGCCGCATGCTGCCGCCACGGGCCAAGAGTTTCATCGACCTGGCGGTCGACGAGTTGCGCCGCCATTTGACGGCCAAGCTTGCCCTCGCTAAGCCGCCGGTCGCCGCGCCGGTCTCAGAACCCGTCTGAAATTGCTCGCGCTAACGCGTTGTTAACCCTATGGGGGGCTTAACTCGAACGTAAACAAGTCGCGGCCGCGCGGGGGC
>DASZFX010000217.1:0-5874 GCA_035939375.1 Roseiarcus sp. | reverse complement strand
ATCTCGACCTTTGAAGCGCGCTTGAGGCGCAGCGCGAAGCTCATATTTTCCGCGACCGTCATATGCGGATAGAGTGCGTAATTCTGAAACACCATTGCGATGTCGCGCGCTTTCGGCGGCACGTCGTTGACCACGCGCTCGCCGATGCGGATTTCGCCTGCCGTCGCATTTTCGAGGCCGGCGATCATGCGCAGCAACGTCGATTTGCCGCAGCCGGAAGGCCCGACCAGCACGACGAACTCGCCGTCGGCGATGTCGATCGAGACGCCGCGCACCACTTCGACCGGTCCAAAGGACTTGCGAAGGTCGCGGATTTCCATTGACGCCATTTGTCCTCCCGCTGCGCGCGAGGCGCCTCGTTCTTCGTTCGCTCATATGATCGCATCGCGACGTCAATCGTCAACTACCGGCGCAGCGTCTCGCCGCCAGACCCGATTGCCCGCCGCTGGGCGGCGCCGAAATGCGAGGCGCGTTCGCCGCTCGACGAGGGATGCGCCGCTGGCGCCGTTCGATGCTTTCCAAAGGGCGCGCCAACCGGGCCGTCACCGCGCCGAAACACAGGCGCCGCGAACTCTCGACGCGAGCGCGCCCGCGCCGCCCGGGCGAGGCTCAAGCGGGGGCCTTGTGCGGCGTTGGGCGGTCTTGTGGGAAAACGTTTTCTCTCCTAGGCTCTCAGTCAATGCCGACCGTCTGGCGCGTCTCGACAAAGGCCGCCAGCAATCAAGGTCGCGCGAATTGAGCCGGCGCCTGGCGGCTCGCAGACGTGGAGGAAACCATGATCAAGTCCAGATGGTTCAGCGGCGTCGCTTTGGCCGTCGCGTTCTCGGCGCTGGCGAGCCCGGCGCTCGCCGCCGAGAGCCTCAGCATGTGGGTGCGCGCGAGCGGCGCCAACGCCGCCCAGCATCTCATCGATCTGTGGAACTCGGGCCATCCCGACAAGATCAACCTGACCGTCATTCCCGACAACCAGATGGTGTCGAAACTCGCCACCGGCGTCAAAGCTGGCGAAGTGCCGGACGCCATCTCCTTCGATCTTATCTACATGCCAGATTTCATGCGCGCCGGCTTCCTCACCGACATCACCGATCAGATGAAGGCCGATCCGGATTTCGCCAAGGTCGCGCCGGCTTTCACCAATCTGGCGACCTATAAGGATCGCATCTACGGCACCGGCTTCACGCCGGACGTCTCGATACTCATCTACAACAAGGACCTTTTCCGCAAGGCGGGTCTCGATCCCGACAAGCCGCCGAAATCGCTCGACCAGATCCACGAGGCCGCCAAGAAGATCCGGGCCCTCGGCCCCGACATTTACGGCTTCTATTTCTCCGGCTCGTGTCCCGGCTGCAATATTTTCACGACCTCGCCGATGATGGTCGCCTCCGGCGCCAAGATTCTTCCGCGCAGCGGCGACGAAGAGCCGCTCAACGGCGCCGGCGTCAAAGAAGTGCTGCAACTCTTCCGCGACATGTGGACCGAAGGCTTGATCCCGAAAAGCGCGCAGGCCGACAACGGCTCGAATTTCGTCGCCAATTTCAAGACCGGGAAGATCGGCGTGCAGGGCGCTGGCGGGTTCTTGATCTCCGACCTTAAGAAGGAGGCGCCCAATCTCGATTTCGGGGTGACCTTCCTCCCCGGCGCCAAGGAAGGCGAGGCCTCCGCCTTCGTCGGCGGCGACGTCGTTGCGATCCCGAAGGGCAGCAAACACGCCGACATCGCGCTGCAATTCATCAAATGGGAGTTGACCGACGAGGGGCAACTCGAGGGGCTGGCCAAAAACAACATCCTGCCCTCGCGCGTCGATCTCGCCGACAACAAATATTTCAAGGATGAACCGCGTCTGGTGACCACAGCCAAGGCGGTCGGCATCGGCTATGTCCCATGGGTCTTCCATTTCAACGACATGGTCAACAGCGATTCCTCGCCATGGATTCAGATGATCGAAGCGTCGGTGTTCGACGGCAAGATCGACCAGGCGATCGCCGCGGCCAAGGCCAAGATGAAGGACATCGCGAGCGACTGAGCTCGCTCGGGCTCGAAGCGAGACGCGGCGCCAAGGACGCCGCGCCGTGAACTTTAGGGATTTGTCGGGTTTATGAAAGCGCGCAGCGGCACAGTCGGCCTTCTCTATACGGCGCCGGCGCTGCTGTTCGTCGCCGTCTTCGTCCTCTATCCCCTCGTTCAGCTCTTCCTGACCTCGCTCACCAACGCTTCTCTGCTCGGCGGCAGCGAATATATCGGCTGGCGCAATTACCTGCGCGCCTGGCGCGACGCGACCTTCTGGCGCGCGCTGATCTTCACTTGCCAATATACGCTGTTCATCACGCCGATCCTGATGATCCTCGGTTACGCCCTGGCCTTGCTGACGCTGGGCGCGACGCGTCTTGGCAAGTTCACTCGCGCCGTCGTCTTTCTCCCCGTGGTCATCGGCCTCGGCAGTTCGAGTTTCCTTTGGTTCTGGCTGTTCGACGAGCAGGTCGGTCTGATCAACAAGCTGGTCACGGACCTCGGTCTCATCGCCCAGCCCGTCGTCTGGTTCGTCGACGCCGACCTTGGCCTTTGGGCGGTGATCGTCTCGATCGTCTGGAAGGTCGTCGGCTTCGGCATGATCCTATTCGTCGCCAGCCTCCAGTCGATCAGCGAGGACGTCAATGAGGCGGCGCTGATCGATGGAGCGAGCTATTGGCGGCGAATATTCCATATCGCGCTGCCGCTGACCTCGCGCACCATTTTTCTGACCACGCTGGTCAGCGCCATCGGTTCGATGCTCGCCTTCGATCAATTCTACATCATGACCGCCGGCGGACCGGAAAGCGAAACCTTCACCTCGCTGTATTGGATCTATCAAAACTCCTTCATCTATTTCAAACAGGGCTATGGCGCGACTTTGTCGGTGATCCTGATGGCGATCATCCTCGCCGCCTCGGCGCTGCAATTGCTCCTCATGCGGCGCGGAGACAAAGCGTGAGCGCGGCGCAATCGACAATCGCGACGATCCGCCCGGCGACGCGACGCGGCGTCACGCTCCCGGCCTCGCGCGTCTCTTTGCTGCTCGCCGCGCTGTGCATCGCCGTGATCGCGATCATGTTGTTCCCGCTGCTCATGTGCTTCTCGGCCTCGATCAAGACCGCACTGGAAGCGTCGGCGACGCCGCCGCACTATTGGCCGTCGGCGTTCAGCATCGAGAACTACCGGAAAGTCTTCCACTACCAGGCCGGCCTGCCGGTCTATCTCGGCAACAGCCTGGCGGTGGCGACCTTGACGATCGCGCTCTGCCTCGGCCTCGGCGCGCCGGCGGCCTATGGCCTTGCCCGCTTCCCCGTGCCGGGGAAAGAAGTCGTCTTTCTCGTGCTGCTGTCGGCTCTGATGATCCCGTACCAGGCGTTGCTGACCCCGCTCTACATCATGGCCGCCTCGCTCGGCCTCGCCAATACCTATCTTGGCCTCGCCATCGTCCATACGGTCATCCAATTGCCATTCAGCATCTTCTTGCTGCGCAACAGTTTCGAAGAAACTCCGCGCGAATTGGAGGAGGCGGCGATCATCGACGGCTGCAATTCTTTGCAGCTTCTGCGCCGAATATTCCTGCCCGCCGCGGCGCCGGCGATCGTCACCGTGACGCTTTTCGCCTTCATCGCCTCATGGAATGAATTCCTTGCCGCCCTGATCTTCATGAACAAGGAGACGGCTTTCACCGTTCCGATCATGCTTGTCGGCGTACGCCAGGGCCATTTCGGCGCGGTCGATTGGGGCGCGCTGCAAGCAGGCGTCGTCGTCTCGATTCTGCCGTGTCTGGCGATCTATCTTCTTTTGCAGCGCTATTACGTCTCAGGCTTCCTCAGCGGCGCCATCAAATGAGCGTCGAGCGCAAGCATCGTCGAAATGACGCATCGTACCCCCGTCACCGCGCTTGCCCTCATCCGGTCCTTCGGGCCGCCTTCTCTCAACGCCTGCCCCGCCGTCCGCGCACGCCGCCGCGCGGTCGCGCCTCGCCGCCGCCCCAATTGTGCGGACCCATGTCGGCGTCGGCGGGCTTATGGGGACGATTGGCCGGCATATTGGCCGCCCTGCCGAAAGGCCGCTCGCCCCCATAGCCGCCCGCCTGCGCCTCGATCGCCTCCTGGCGCGCCAGCGGATCGTCGCTGACCGCCAGATCGACGGCCTGAAGGCGCTTGATTTCGTCGCGCAGCCGCGCCGCCTCCTCGAATTCGAGATCGCCCGCCGCCGCCTTCATCCGCTTTTCAAGATCGGCGATCGTCGCCTGCAAATTGTGGCCGATCATCGCGCCAGCCTCCGCGACGAGGCCGGAATCGACCGTCACATGGTCGCCCTCATAGACGGAGGAGAGAATATCGGCGATGCCGCGCTTGATCGACGCCGGGGTGATGCCGTTCTCGTCATTGTAGCGCCGCTGCTTCTCGCGCCGCCGCGCAGTCTCGGCCATGGCGCGCTGCATCGAACCGGTGACCGTGTCGGCGTACAGCACGACTTTGCCGTCGATATTGCGCGCCGCGCGGCCGATCGTCTGAACCAGGGACGTCTCCGAGCGCAGAAAGCCTTCCTTGTCGGCGTCGAGAATGGCGACGAGGGCGCATTCGGGAATGTCGAGCCCTTCGCGCAACAGATTGATGCCGACCAGCACGTCGAAGGCGCCGAGCCGGAGGTCGCGGATGATCTCGATGCGCTCGATCGTATCGATGTCGGAATGCATGTAGCGCACCCTGACGCCGTTCTCGTGCAGGTATTCGGTCAGGTCCTCGGCCATGCGCTTGGTGAGCGTCGTCACCAGGCTGCGATAACCTCGTTTGGCGACCTCCTTGACCTCGCCGAGGAGATCATCGACCTGGCTGCGCGCCGGCCGCACCTCGACCGGCGGATCGATGAGCCCGGTCGGGCGGATCACTTGCTCGACGAAGACGCCGCCCGTGCGCTCGAGCTCCCAGGAGCCCGGCGTCGCCGAGACATGCACGGTCTGCGGGCGCATCGCTTCCCATTCCTCGAAACGCAGCGGCCGGTTGTCCATGCAGGACGGCAGGCGGAACCCATATTCAGCGAGCGTCGCCTTGCGCCGGTAGTCGCCGCGGTACATCGCGCCGACCTGAGGCACCGTGACGTGGCTCTCGTCGAGAAAAACGATGGCGTTGTCCGGCAGATATTCGAACAAGGTCGGCGGCGGCTCGCCTGGCCGTCGTCCCGTCAGATAGCGCGAATAGTTCTCGATGCCGGCGCAGGAGCCGGTCGCCTCCAGCATTTCGAGATCGAAGACCGTGCGTTGCTCGAGCCTTTGCGCCTCGAGCATCCGCCCGGCGCGATTGAGATAGTCGAGCCGCGCCTTCATCTCCTCCTTGATCGCCTTGACCGATTGCAGCAGCGTCGGACGCGGCGTCACATAATGGCTGTTCGCGTAGACTTTAACGAATTCCAGGTCCTGCGTCTTCTTGCCGGTCAGCGGATCGAATTCGACGATCGATTCGATCTCGTCGCCGAAGAAGCCGATGCGCCAGGCGCGATCCTCGTAGTGGGCCGGAAAAATCTCGAAACTGTCGCCGCGCACGCGAAAGAGACCGCGGGTGAAATCGGCCATGCTGCGCTTGTACTGCAAGGCGACGAGATCGGCGATGAGCTGGCGCTGGTCGATCTTGTCGCCGATCTTCAGCGAGAACGTCATCGCCGTATAGGTCTCGACCGAGCCTATGCCATAGATGCACGAGACCGAGGCGACGATGATCGCATCGTCGCGCTCCAGCAGCGAGCGGGTCGCTGAGTGGCGCATCCGGTCGATCTGTTCGTTGATCGAGGATTCCTTCTCGATATAAGTATCGGTGCGCGGCACATAGGCTTCGGGCTGATAATAATCGTAATAGGAGACGAAAT
>DASZFX010000216.1:0-7588 GCA_035939375.1 Roseiarcus sp. | reverse complement strand
GAGGATCGTTCGCGAGCGCTGGCGCGATTGGAGCAGATGCGATGGGATTTCGCCCACGTGAACCGCGTGAGCATGATGGGAGAATTGGCCGCCTCGCTGTCTCACGAAATCACGCAACCGATCGCCTGCGCCCGCAACAACGCCCGTGCAGCCCAGAATTTTCTCGACGTGCAGCCGCCGCACTTGGGCGAGGCCAGGGAGGCCCTCGGCTCCATTGTGGGTAATACCGGTCGCGCCGCAGACATCGTCGACCGCATCCGCGATCACATCAAGAAGGCGCCTCCGCGAAAGGAGCACTTTGATCTTAACGAGGCGATCAACGAAGTAATTGTGTTGGGGCGAAGCGCAGTCATCAAAAATGGCGTCTCGGTCCAGACCCGGCTTTCTGAGGGATTATTACCCATTCACTGCGATCGCGTTCAGTTGCAGCAGGTGGTCCTGAACCTGATGCTGAACGCGGCCGAAGCAATGGGCTCGATTAAGGAAGAGCCGCGAGACCTATTGATCAGTACGGAGCAAGACCACACAAGTGTCCTTGTGGCAGTGCGCGATTCCGGGCCGGGCATCCATCCGGCGCATCTCGCGCGCATTTTCGAGTCCTTCTACACCACAAAGCCCAACGGAACAGGGATGGGGCTGTCGATTTGCCGGTCTATCATCGACGCCCATGGGGGCCGGTTATGGGCAGGGACGAATGAACCTCGCGGCGCTATGTTTCAGTTCGTCTTGCCCGCCGTACACGGGGATCATGACTTGTCTTCAGGCGTTCATTCACCGGACGTGAGAGCTGCGGGGGTAGGCAGTCAAGAGGATTGTCGGAATCGCGCACCCCGCATCGATGAGGCGGCGGTAGAGTTCGATTCCGGTCATCGCAGGCATGTTTACGTCGGCGATTAGGCAGGCCGGGATTTGGGCGATTTTCCGCTTTGGCCCATGACAGCCGAAAGCGGCTCGCGGGCGCAGCGTCCGCTTTCAAAAAACGCCTCAATGGCCAGGACCGGCCGGAATGGGCGCAAACCGGCCACCAATTCTGAGCGGACGCGAGACCTGCAACCACCCTTTGGAGATATTCAGGCCGAGCAGTTGACAAGGAAGAGTCCGGCGAACGAAAAGTCGGCCGAGGGCGGCCTCGATGTCCTTGGAGACCGATCCGCCTCGTACCCTCACCGCGAATAGAATTCGATGACCAGATTCGGCTCCATATGCGTCGGATAGGGCACTTCGGAAAGGCCCGGCACGCGCGTCAGCTTGGCCGTCATCTTGGCGTGATCGACGTCAATGAAATCCGGCACGTCGCGCTCGGCGAGCGCGACCGATTCCAGAATGCTCGCCAATTGCTTGGAGGATTCCTTGACCTCGATGGCGTCGCCGACCGCCACTTGGTACGAGGGAATGTTGACGCGCCGGCCGTTCACCCGGACATGGCCGTGATTGACGAACTGCCGAGCCGCGAAGACGGTCGGGGCGAATTTCGCGCGATAGATGATCGCGTCCAGCCGGCGCTCCAAAAGGCCGATCAGATTGGCGCCGGAATCGCCCTTCTGGCGGATCGCCTCCTGATAATATTTGTGAAACTGGCGCTCCGAGATATTGCCGTAATAGCCCTTGACCTTCTGTTTGGCCTTGAGCTGGGTCCCGAAGTCCGAGGCCTTGCCTTTGCGCCGCTGGCCATGCTGGCCGGGCCCATATTCCCGCTTGTTGACCGGGCTTTTCGGACGGCCCCAGATGTTCTCGCCCATCCGGCGGTCGATTTTATATTTTGCTTCCGCGCGCTTCGTCATCGCGATTCCTCTTTCAAAAGAGACGGTTCGAGGAACGCGCCCTCCTCTACCCAAGGATTTCCCTTAGGCCGACAGGCCGCCGGCCAGCGAGGCGGCGACCACGGGTGCGTCAAACGACAAGCGCGCCCAGGAGGCGCGCTCGACGGCCGTTTCCTTATGTCGCCGCTCTTCGACTGTCAATCCCGCGGCCCAAACGCCCTTCTTGCGGTGCCGAAGGGCGGAAGCGTCGTTGCGCCCTATCCGGCCTCCGCCAACAGCGAGAGTTGCTGCTTGGCCGTTTCGCCGATCCGGTCGGTCAGCCGCGTCGGGTAGTCGCCCGTGAAGCAATGATCGGTGAATTGCGGATGCGCCGGGTCGCGCTTGTCGTAGCCCATCGCGCGATAGATGCCGTCGATGGAGAGGAAAGCGAGACTGTCGACGCCGACGAAGCGGCGCATTTCTTCCAAGCTCATCCGGGCGGCGAGCAATTTGTCGCGCTCGGGCGTGTCGATGCCGTAATAATCGGGAAAAGCGATCGGCGGCGAGGAAATGCGCATGTGCACTTCGCGCGCGCCGGCTTCGCGCATCATCTGCACGATTTTCACCGAGGTCGTGCCGCGTACGATCGAATCGTCGATCAGCACGATGCGCTTGCCCTCGACGACCACGCGATTGGCGCTGTGTTTGAGGCGCACGCCGAGTTCGCGGATCGCCTGGGTCGGCTGAATGAAAGTGCGCCCGACATAATGGTTGCGCACGATGCCGAGTTCGAACGGGATGCCGCAGCCCTGCGCATAACCGAGCGCCGCCGGCACGCCGGAATCGGGGACCGGCACGACGACGTCGGCGTCAGCGGGAGCTTCGCGCGCCAGTTCGGCGCCCATCGCTTTGCGCGCGGCATAGACCGGCCGGCCATGCACGATCGAGTCGGGGCGCGCAAAATAGATATATTCGAAGATGCAAGGACGCATCGCCCTTGGCGGGAACGGGCGCAAGCTCTGAACGCCTTCGCGCGAAATCACGACGATTTCGCCATTCTCGACGTCGCGCACCAATTTTGCGCCGATGATGTCGAGCGCGCAGGTCTCGGAGGCAAGGATCGGGCAGCCGTCGAGTTCGCCGAGGACCAGCGGCCTGATGCCGAGGGGGTCGCGCGCGCCGATCAGCTTCTTATTGGTCAGCGCGACCAGCGCATATGCCCCTTCGATCTGGCGCAAGGCCTCGATGAATCGCTCGAGGATCAACGGACGACGCGAGCGAGCGACAAGATGGAGGATCGCTTCCGTGTCGGAAGTCGACTGGCAGATTGCTCCTTGGCGGATCAATTCGCGTCGAAGGGTCAGGCCATTGGTCAGATTGCCGTTGTGCGCGACGGCGAGGCCGCCCCCGTCGAGCTCGGCGAACAGCGGCTGCACATTGCGCAAGATCGTCTCGCCGGTCGTCGAATAACGGACGTGGCCGACCGCGGTCGAGCCCGGCAAACGCTCGATCGTCGCCGCATTGGAGAAATGGTCGCCGACCAGTCCGAGGCGGCGCTCGGAATGAAAGCGTGAGCCGTCGAAAGCGACGATGCCGGCCGCCTCCTGGCCGCGATGCTGAAGCGCATGCAGGCCGAGCGCGGTGATCGCCGCCGCGTCGGGGTGGCCGAATATGCCGAAGACCCCGCATTCCTCGCGCAGGCGGTCGTCATCGAGCCCAGGCTCGGGGGGCGGATCTTCGCGAATCATGGCCCCGATAAGATGTGCGCCGGCCGGCCCGGCGCCAAGATCGGCATCAAGATCAATTCTGCTTGGCCGGCGTGGTCGCCGCCGGCTTGTTGATAATCGCGTCCAATTTCTGTTTGTCCGCGGCGGCCGGCGCAGCATCGCTCTTCTTTTGAGGCTGAGCCGCCGGCGCGGCTGGGGCGGGCGCCGGGGCGGCGGGCGCGGTCGGCGCAGGCGCCGTCGGCGCAGCAGCGTCGGGCGCGGCGGGAGGCGTCGCCCCCTGGTCATTCGGCTCCTCGGGAACGACGCCCGGCTTGCTCTTGAGCAAATTCTCGATCGTCTTCTCGGCGTCCTCCGGCAGCAACTGGATGATGCGATCCTTAGCGGCGAGCATGATCGGTCGCGTCTTGGCGTCCTTCACCCATTGCGGTTGCTGCGGGGGACCGACGAGCCAGTCGAAAATTGCAAAGGCGACCACCGCCAGCAGAAAGCCGCGGGCGACGCCGAAAAGAAAGCCGAGCGAGCGGTCGAGCGCGCCGATCTTGCTGTCGAGAATGGCGTCCGAGACCCGAACGGTGATGGTCGAGACGATGATGAGAGTGACGAAAAACACCGCCGCCGCGCAGACCGCCTGGGCGACGACTTCCTTGTGGATATACGGCGTCGCATAGGGCATCAGATAGGGATAGAAAAAATAGGCGGCTGCGGCCGCCGCCACCCAAGAGCCGATCGCCAGCACTTCTCGGGTGAACCCGCGCACCATCGACAGGAACGCGGATATGAGAACGATAACAATTACTCCGAGATCGAGATAAGACGGCATTTCAACGGCCTCGCGCGGCTATCGCATTTGTCGGGGCCGTGCCGGCGCCCCTCGCTCGCAGCGCCTTATAGCGAAGGTCTTTCATTTCGTCATCCTCTGACGGGCGCCGCTGGATTGAACGCCGCTTGCCGCAATTTCGGCGACGAGACTCGCGACGGACGAAATATCGGCGCGCGCAATCCTTGCGGTTTCGTCCCTTTCCTTGTTGGCCGTGGGCGCAATGGCGCGACGAAAGCCGAGTTTCGCCGCTTCTTTCAAACGCAAGCCGGCATGGGCGACCGGCCTTACCGCGCCGGAAAGTCCGATCTCGCCGAAATAGACCGCGTCCGCCGGAAGAGGCGCGCCAACCAGTGAAGAAACAAGAGCCGCCGCGGCGGCGAGATCCGCCGCCGGCTCGACGATCTTGAGGCCGCCGGCGACATTCAGATAGACGTCGTACTGGCCGAGCTTGAGGCCGCCATGGGCTTCGAGAACGGCGAGAACCATCGCAAGGCGGCTCGCGTCCCACCCGACGACGGCGCGACGCGGCGTGCCGAGCGTCGTCGGCGCGACCAGCGCCTGGATCTCGACAAGAAGGGGACGCGCGCCTTCGATCCCGGCAAAGACCGCCGCGCCAGGGCTCGAGGAATCGCGCCCGGCGAGAAATAAAGCGGAAGGATTGACGACTTCGCTCAGACCTCCGCCCGTCATTTCGAAGACGCCGATCTCGTCGGTCGGGCCGAATCTGTTCTTGGTCGCCCGCAGGATGCGAAAGGCGTGCGAGCCCTCGCCTTCGAAGGACATCACGGCGTCGACCATGTGCTCGACGACGCGCGGGCCCGCGATCTGCCCGTCCTTGGTGACATGGCCAACCAAAATGATCGCCGCGCCGCTGCGCTTGGCGAAATGGATGAGGCTCTGGGCCGAAGCGCGCACCTGGGTGACCGTTCCCGGCGCCGATTCGACGGCCTCGCTCCACATGGTCTGGATGGAATCGATGATGACGAGGCTCGGCGGTTCGCCCGCGCTTAACGTTGCGACAATGTCTTCGACGCCGGTCTCGGCGGCGAGTTCGACCTTGGCGTCGGCGAGGCCGAGCCGCCAGGCGCGCAGGCGCACCTGCGCCGTCGATTCCTCGCCCGAAATATAGACGACGCGGCCGTTGCGCCGCGCCAGCGACGCGCAGGCCTGGATCAGCAAGGTCGATTTGCCGATGCCTGGCTCGCCGCCGATCAGGGCGACCGAGCCGGGCACCAGGCCGCCGCCGGCGACGCGATCGAGCTCGTTCAAGCCGGTGACGATGCGCGCTTCTTGGCTCGCCGCGCCCTCGAGTCCTTCCAGCGCAAAGGCGCGGCCCTTGCCGCCGCGACGTGCGGCGGAAGCGGCGACGCCGGAAGCTTCGGCCTCCTCGACGATCGTGTTCCATTCGCCGCAGGATTCGCATTTGCCCTGCCAACGCCGGGTGATCGCGCCGCAATTCTGGCAGACGAAGACGGATTTGCCCTTGGCCATGGGTCAGGGAAGCAGGATTCGAACGGCAATGTCGAGCCAGCGCGACGCGGGAGACGAAAGCTCAGCTTTCCTCATGCCGGGCCGCCGATATAGCGGCGATGATAACGCGGTCCGAGACTGGTCAGGATATGATAACCGATCGTCCCGGATCGCGCGCCAAGCTCGTCGACGCCGATGTCGCCGCCGATGATCACCGCCATGTCGCCGGCTTGCAGCGCAGCCTCGGGGATTTGCGTCGCATCGGCGACGCAAAGGTCCATCGAAATGCGCCCGACCAGCGGACAGCGCTTTGCCGCGATGAGAACGTCGGCGCCGCCGCGCTCGTCCGTCGCGCCCGCGGTGCGCGGCAGGCCGTCGGCATAGCCGACCAGCACTGTCGCAAGGCGCGTGCGCCGCTTGGCGGTCCATTGCCCATTGTAGCCGACGCTCGTCCCCGGCTCGATCCAACGGATCTGTTGAATCCGCGCCTCGAGCTTGACGACGCTCCGCATCGGATTGGGCGAGGCCGGCGTCGGATTGCCGCCGTAGAGCGCATAACCGGCGCGCACGAGATCATAGGCCGGCCGGCCGGCGAGGAATATTCCGGAAGAATTGGCGAGGCTCGCCGGAACGCCGGGGAGCAGCGCCCGCGCCTTTTCGAAACGCGCGATCTGCTGGCCGTTCAGCCGGTTGTCAGGCTCTTCTGAAGAAACGAAATGGCTCATGACGAGCCCGATGTTGAGCCTTGCGCGATCATGCCGGGCGAGCGCGCTCTCCAGTTCGCGCGGCGAAGCAAAGCCGAGCCTGCTCATCCCGGTGTCGATGTGTATCGCGCAAGGCGGCGCATCGGCGCGGGCGAAAGACGCCCAGCGCGCGAGTTCATCAGGCGAACCGATCACCGGCGAAAGCCCATGGGCGACATAGTCCGCAGGATTGGCCCCTGCCTGCAGGCCATTGAGCACGAAGAGCCGCGGGTGAGGCCCGAGCGCCGCGCGAGCGCGAGCGCCCTCTTCGATCTGGGCGACAAAAAAAGTCTTACATCCGGCCGCAAGAAGCGCGCGCGCCGCCGGTTCGATGCCGGTCCCATAGGCGTTGGCCTTGACGACGCTCGCGCATTCGGCCGGCGCAACGCGCTGAGCAAGCCGGCGCCAATTGTCGGCCAACCCGGCGAGGTCGACGGTGAGCACGCCGCCGGCGATGGCGGGGGAGGCGCGTGAGTCGAAGGGGGAGGTCATCACTCAATCGAGATCGACGAACAGCGACAATAGGTCAATCGCGATCTTGCGCGGCTCGGCGCGCGCGCGGATCGCGTCTTGAGGCTGAATGAAGGCGGATGCCTCCATAGATTGGCGACGCTGATCGCGGCGCACGTACCTTTTCTCCAAAGTACTCCAAAATGGGATCGTTGAACAGGCGTCGCGCATCGCGACAAGCGCGGACGGGCACAATTCGCTCCTCAATATCTCGCCGGCATCTGGTCATCCTGAGCGAGGTTGCCGAACCTCGTCAACTCCGCCTCGAACTGCAACTCGACCGTGCCGGTCGGTCCATGACGCTGCTTGCCGATGATGACTTCGGCGCGTCCATGCGCGCGCTCCATGTCGTTCTGCCAAGCGGTATATTCCTCGGTGCCGGGCCGAGGTTCGCGGTTCTTCAGGTAATATTCCTCGCGAAACACGAAGAGCACGACGTCGGCGTCCTGCTCGATCGAGCCGGATTCGCGCAAGTCCGACAGCTGCGGACGCTTGTCGTCGCGCTGCTCGACCTGACGGGAGAGCTGCGAGGCCGCGATGATCGGAACGTTGAGCTCTTTGGCCAGCGCCTTGAGGCCG
>DASZFX010000215.1:0-4870 GCA_035939375.1 Roseiarcus sp. | reverse complement strand
GCTTCTATGCGTGGACGCGGCCGAAAATCGCCGTTCCCGCCCATGGCGAAGCGCTGCACCTGGCCGAACACGCCGCCTTTGCGCGAACGCTAGGCGTTGGTCGCGTCGTGACGGCGCGCGACGGCGAGATTGTGCTCCTCGACCCTGAGAACGCGGGAATCGTCGATCAAATCGCATCCGGGCGGCTCTACAAGGACGGAGAAATTGTCCTCGAACCCGGCGATGACTGCATTGCCGAGCGCCGGCGTCTGTCCTTCGCCGGTATCGTCTCGATCGCGATCGCCGTCACCGCCAAGGGCGACCTCGCGGGCGATCCGGATGTGCTGATCACCGGCCTGCCGGACAAGACACGCGCCGGCGCCGGGATGGACGAGATCATCGACGCGACGATTTTCGAGACTTTCGACAATATGCCGCGCCCGAAGCGTCGCGACCCCGACGTCGTCTCCGCCGCCGTCGAGCGCGCGGTGCGTAATACGGTCAACGGCGCCTGGGGCAAGAAGCCCAACGTTCACGTACTCGTCGTCGAAGTATGAGGCCTTGATGATCGGGCGCTTGAACCATGTCGCGATCGCGGTGAAGGATCTTGCCGCGGCGAGCGCGCATTACCGCGCAACCCTCGGCGCGAAAGCCTCGCCGCCTCTGGCGCAGGCCGAGCATGGCGTGACGGTCGCTTTCATCGAATTGCCGAATACGAAAATCGAGTTGCTCGAGCCGCTCGGCGCCAATTCGCCGGTCGCCAAATTCCTCGAGAGAAATCCCGACGGCGGCATTCATCATCTCTGCTTCGAGGTCGACGACATTCACGTCGCTCGCGACCAACTCGTCGGCGCCGGCGCGCGCATTCTCGGCGACGGTCAACCAAGGATCGGCGCGCATGGCAAGCCGGTGTTGTTCCTGCATCCGAAGGATTTCAACGGGACGCTGATCGAATTGGAGCAGGCGTAAGTTTCTTCGCTCCACCTTAGGCCTCGATCGGCGCAACGCTGAAATTAGCGTCCTCGCGATTGCGCGCGATAAAGACGGGCACCTTGCGACCTTCGAGGCCGCGAACGGTCAATTCCTCAGTGGCGAGCGTGGACGGCGCTTTGACGCCGGCGACCTTGAACACCGCCCCCGAGACGACGCAGACGCAATTGAGAACCTTGGTCGCCGCCTCCAGCCGCGCCGCGACATTGCCGGGGTCGCCAAGGAATTGCAGCGAAGATCTGCCGAGCATGCTGGTTGCGGTGACAGCGGCGAGACCGGTGTGCAGCCCGGCGCCAAAGGCGAGCGGTTGGTCAAGTTCGCCAGCGAAATCGCGCGACACCGCCTCGATCGCGTCCCAGACCGCGCCGATCGCATTGAGCGCGCCGCGCGCGCCGGAAAGCGGATCGGTTCGCGCGCCGAAAATGCTCATGACGCCGTCGCCGGCGACTGTCGTCACCGCGCCGCCATGCGCCTCGACCGCGTCGGTGACGGCCTGGACATAGCGGTCGACGATATAGAGGGCGTCAAAGGGCATTCGTCCAGCGGCGAGCCGCGTCGAATCGCGCAAATCGATGAACAGGGCCGTCACCAGCAATTCGTGCGTCTCGCGGACGGGTCCGCCGCGCTGCGCGACATCGGCGGCGGCGAGCAGCGGGACAACCGAAATATCGGCGACAGGCCGTAATTGACAGGCAAGGCGAACATCGGCGGGCGCTTTCACGCGCTGGAGCGTCTCGCGTTCCGCGTCCGAGGCTTCCGGCGCGTCCTCGGCCCCGGCGACGATTTGGATGCGGCAGGTCGAGCAGCGCCCGCGACCCCCGCAGGCGGAGGCATGAGGAACGCCGGCCCAGCGGCTTGTCTCCAGGATGGAGAATCCGCTCGGCGGCGTGACGATGCGCCCATCCGGATAGGCGACCCTCACGCGCCTCGCGCCGCGCTCGAGCCGATCGCGAACGAACCGGGCGATGAGGGTGAGGATCAGCAACGCTCCATAGGCGCGCTGGATATCCGCCGCCCATCTTTCCACGGTCTGCTCGGCGATCGCTTGCGACGAACCGGGCGGAGGAGGCGCGACGGCGGCGGCGAATTCCGGCTCCAGTTTCGCTGCGGTCGCTGCGTCCCATCCGGCGTTGACGAGGCCGATAAGGGCGACAAAGGGCAGGGCGACGGCGACGGCAAGGAAATAGTCGTGCACGCGGCGAAAGGCTTCGTAGCGTTTGAGCCAAAAATTGAGCCCTAGACAGCCGTGCGTCCAGACCAGGGCGAGAAGGAAAAGGTTCGGGGCGAGCCGCCCGCTGATCGTCCATAGGCGATAGAGGACGTGCTGGTAGCTGTCGTCGAGATGAAGGAAGCTCGCGCCGACGCGCACGCTGAAGACATGCGGCGTGAGCAAAAAGGGAATGATCAGGCCGAGGCCAAGCTGCCAGGCTTCCAGCGCCGGCATGCGCAAGGTGCGGCGCTTATAGAGCGCATAAAGGCCGAGCGCGGCATGGATCAGCAGCGAGGCAAAAAGTGCGGTCCGGCCCGGGAGCGTGCGCCATGGCCAGAGGATCACGCCGCGGCCGATCGTGTCCATCGCCGCCAGACCAAAAATCCCGGTCGCGTGGCCGAGAAAATGGCTCGCCGCATAGCCGAATAGGACGAGGCCGGTGGTCAGTCTGACCTTTCGCTCCATGGCGCTTTTCGTCGCATTCGGGATTCGGCTTATTCGCCCTCTATAGCAGAAGGGCGGGCGGCGCGAGCACAGTATGCGAGACCAAGATAGGACTTATTGTAGTGTTTTAGGCATTAGGTCTCATGCCTTGCACGAAGCTTCCGCCGCCGCCTTGTCGTTGGCGACATAGCGCGCCAACCCCTCGACCAGCGCATCGAAGACGACCCGGCAACGCGTCGTGGTCTTGAGGTCTTCGTGCATGACGATCCACATGCCGAGCTTCACGGCAAAGAGCGACGCCATGAGACGGATGAGGTTGGGATCGCGTTTGGCGAGGCCGACCTGGCAGACGCCGATTCCGTAGCCCGCGCGGATCGCTGCCAGCTGCGCGAGATCATTGTCGCTGCGCAGGGCGAATTTGGCGGGGTCGAAGCCGCCGAATTGCGGCTGTAGGGAGCGAGTAAATTCGGTCGCCTGGTCGAAGCCGATCAGCGTGTGGCCGGCAAGATCGGGGAGCGTTTCGGGGCTGCCGCGTCGCTCCAGATAGGCCCTGTGAGCATGGACGCCGAGCGTCACCTCGCCGATACGGCGCGCGATCAGCGACGCTTGTTCCGGCCGGACCATTCGAACCGCAATATCGGCTTCGCGATTGAGCAGGTTCTCGACCCGGTTCGACAGCGCCAGCTCGATGACGAGATCGGGATAGGCCTCACGCAAGGGGGGAGGATTTGCGGCAGCGCTTCGGCGCCGATCACCTCGCTTGCGGTGATGCGCACCGTTCCGCGCGCGCCGGCGCCCTGGCCTGACGCGACGCGCAGCAAAGCCGCCGCCGCCGAGGCGAGCGCTTCGACCGACGGCCTCAGCTCCAAAGCCGCTTCCGTCGGGGTCAGGCCAAGTTGCGAACGTGTGAACAGAGCGAGCCCCATTGCTTGCTCCAAAGCCTCGATGTGCCGGCCGACCGTCGGCTGGGCGAGGGCGAGGACGCGCGCCGCGCCCGATAGCGAACCTTCGCGGAGAACGGCCTGGAGGGTTCGATAGAGATCCCAGTTCGGTTCACGCATAGCCATACACAAACGTATATCAAACCGACAGCAATAGACAATTCCGTTTATCAGCCATGCGGCTCAGACTGCGGGGATCAAATTCAAGGAGGTCGTCATGACAGAGGAAAAAATCGCCCTGGTCCTTGGGGCCACTGGCGGAATCGGCGGCGAGGTCGCGCGCTTCTTGCAGGCGCGCGGCTGGCGCATCCGCGCGCTTCACCGTCGAGGAGGCGCCGCCGCGAGGGCCGATGGCTTCGACTGGTTGCAAGGCGACGCGATGAAGCCAGACGATGTCGTCGCGGCGGCGCGGGGAGCGTCGATCATCGTCCACGGCGTCAACCCGCCGGGTTATCGAAATTGGGGCGCGTTGGTCTTGCCGATGCTGGAGGCGAGCATTGCCGCGGCCAAAGCGAGCGGCGCCCGCATCATCCTGCCGGGCACTGTCTATAATTTCGGCCCCGACGCCTGGCCGACTTTACGAGAGGATTCGCCACAGAATCCTTTGACCCGCAAAGGCGCGATCCGGGCAACGATGGAGCGACGCCTTCGCGCCGCGGCGATCGAGGGCGTGCGCTCGCTGATCGTGCGCGCCGGCGATTTCTTCGGTCCGCGCGCCGCCAACAATTGGTTCTCGCAAGGGCTGATCCGGCCGGGCCAGCCGGTCAAGACGATCGCCTATCCCGGCCGCAAAGGCGTGGGGCATCAATGGGCCTATCTGCCGGACGTCGCCGAGGCCATGGCCCGATTGATCGAACGCGGCGATCGGCTTGGCGCCTTCGAAGTTTTCCACTTCGACGGTCAATGGGACAGCGACGGCGCAGCGCTCGTCGCAGCGATCGCCCGCGCCGTTGGCAAGCCCGGGCTGAAGGCCCGCGCCTTTCCCTGGCAGCTGGTGACTCTCGCCTCGCCCTTTGTGACTTTGTTCCGCGAGATGCGCGAGATGCGTTACCTCTGGCGCGAACCGCTGCGGATGGACAATAGCCTCCTCGTCGCCTTTCTCGGCGCAGAGCCTCATACGCCGCTCGACGAAGCTGTGAGAGCGACGCTTCTGGGCCTCGGCTGCTTGCCGAAGGACAACGCCAAGGCGCCGGTCGAAGGGCGGGGCGGCGTCGGCGTTTTCAGCGCCTGAGCGCCCGCTGGCCGCAGACCCTTGAGCGGCGCGGGCGAGCGATTCGCGCTTCTTTCAATCATCGAGCGATCCGCG
>DASZFX010000214.1:0-1612 GCA_035939375.1 Roseiarcus sp. | reverse complement strand
CGAGTTGCGCTGCGGTACATAGCCGATATATCCCGGTTACGCAACATCGTATCCGGGATACAGTATGACTTGCCGTCAGTGCCGTTATAAGCTATTGAAATACATGTACCTTTCATTTGAAGGCGCTTCCGAAATCCTTTCCTCCTGCGGCGCCGCGGGCTAGATTGATCGAGCTCAGGGGGCGTCGGGTGGCAGCCCGCATGAATCGCAAAACCCAAATCGCCGTCGTCGGCGCCGGGCTGGGCGGCCTGACGGTCGCGGGTTTTCTGCAACGCGCCGGCTTTCCGGTTATGATTTACGAGCAAGCGCCGACCTTCTCGCGCATCGGCGCCGGCATCATTCTCAGCGCCAATGCGATGAAGGTGCTGCGCCGCCTGGGCGCCGACGATGAGCTGATCCGAACCGGCATCAAGCCCCAATGTTTCGTCAGCCGCGCCTGGGACACCGGCGCGACGATGTACGAAATCCATTTCGACGCAGCGAGCGAAAAGCGGTACGGCGGTCCTTACCTCAATATCCACCGGGGCGATCTGCACGACATATTGGCCAAGGCCGTCGCGCCGAAAACCATCGCCTTCGACCATCAGCTTGTCGATTTGAAAAAATCGCAGGATCGCTATTCGCTCCGCTTCAGTAACGGCAAAACCGCCCAGGCCGACATCGTGATCGGCGCCGACGGCATCCGCTCGACGGTGCGCGAATTCCTCCTCGATGATGGGCCGCCGCGGTTCGTCGGCGCCGTCGCGCATCGCGCCATTTTCCCGTCCGCACGGTTGGGCGGCTTCGAGATTCCCGATTGTACCAAATGGTGGGGGCGGGATCGCCATCTTCTGCCGTACTTCATGACCGGCAAGCGCGACGAGATTTACGTTATCGGCGTGGTTCCGGCACGGGAGTGGGACAGCGACGCGGTGTCCATGCCCGGCTCGCGCGCGGCGTTGATGGCCGATTTCGCCGGCTTTCACGCCGACCTTCAGCGCGTGCTCGGCGTTGCCGACAATGTGAGCGTCTGGCCGATCTTCGACCGCGAGCGCGACGATCGCTGGAGCGGCGATCGCGTCGTCCTGATGGGCGACGCCTGCCATCCGGTGCGGCCCTACATGGCGGCCGGCGGCGCCATGGCGATCGAGGATGGCGCCGTCCTCGCGCGTTGTATGGTGGAATTCGACGATCCGGCCGAAGCCTTCGCCTGCTACGCCGCCACGCGAATTCCGCGGGTCGCCGAGGTCCAGCGCATTTCGATCGAAAACAGCTGGATGCGTGGCCCGACCGACACCGACTGGTTCTACTGCTACGATCCATGCATGGCCGCGCTCACGCGCCCGCATTGAGAACCGAAGCCATGAACAAGCTGAAGCCTGACCCGATGGCGGCGCGCGATCTCGTCGGCTATGGCGAGCGTCCGCCCAATCCGGATTGGCCCGGCGGCGCCGCGATCGCGGTCAATTTCAACTTGAACGTCGAAGGCGGGGGCGAGGCTACGCTCGCGAACGGCGATGACGGTTCGGAAGGCATGCTCAACGACATCGGCGTGCCCGCGGTGCGGGGCCGCCGCGTGCCGCTGGTCGAGTCGGTTTTCGAGTACGGCAGCCGCCGCGGCGTCTGGCGCGTG
>DASZFX010000213.1:0-2151 GCA_035939375.1 Roseiarcus sp. | reverse complement strand
GCTGGCGCGCCTGTCGGGCCGGCCGATCGCGCCTGTCGCCGTCGTCACCAGCCGGCGCTTCGACTTCAACTCCTGGGACCGCGCCAGTCTGGGCAAGCCCTTCGGGCGGGGCGCGATCGTCGTCGGCGATCTCATCCATGTGCCGGCGGACGCCGATGCGGCGCTCATCGAAGCGCGGCGCAGGGCGGTCGAGGCGGGGCTCGACGAAGCCCACCGGCGCGCTTATGCGATGGTCGGCGCCCGGGATCCCGGCGCCGATCTGAGACGCGATTGATGGCGCCTGCAACGCTTGTCGTTTATCGCCTGGCGACCCGCGCCCTGGGGCCGCTCAGCGGGCCTTTGCTGTCGTGGCGGCGCGCGCGCGGCAAGGAGGATGCGGCGCGAATTGCAGAGCGCCATGGCGAGCCGAGCGCGCCGCGCCCGCCAGGCGCGCTGGTCTGGCTGCATGGTGCGAGCGTCGGCGAAGCGCTTTCGCTTTTGCCTTTGATCGAGCGGCTGTCGCAATCGGGCCGCGCGACGCTCGTGACGACCGGCACGGTGACTTCGGCGCGGCTCCTCGCCGAGCGCTTGCCGCCCGGCGCGCTGCATCAATACGCCCCGCTCGATGCGCCGCAATTCATGCGCCGCTTCATCGCCCATTGGCGCCCGGATGTCGCGCTGATCGCCGAATCGGAATTGTGGCCCAATATGATCCTCGAGACGAGCGCCGCCGAGACGCCGATCATCCTCGTCAATGCGCGGCTCAGCGAGCGTTCGTACCGGCGCTGGAAGGCGCGGCTTCCCAATTTCATCGGCGCTCTTCTCGCCCGCATCGATCTCGCCCTCGCCCAGAGCCAGGCCGACGCCGAGCGGTTCACTTCGCTCGGCGCGCCGCGCGTCGAATACGCCGGCAATCTCAAATTCGACGCGCCGGCGCCGCCGGCCGATCTGCGGGAGCTCGCGATGCTGTCCGGACGCATCGCCGGCCGGCGGGTCTGGATCGCCGCCTCGACCCATGAGGGCGAAGAGACGCAGATCGCCGAGGCGCATCGCCTGCTCGTCGTACGCTTCCCCGAATTGCTCACTTTGATCGCGCCGCGCCATCCCAATCGCGGCGGCGATATCGCCTTGCGCCTGAAGGCGCTCGGCCTTGATTGCGCGTTGCGCTCGAAGGGCGCCGAGCCCGGCGCGCAGGCGATCTATATCTGCGACACGATCGGCGAACTCGGCCTCTTCTATCGACTGGCCGGCGTCGTCTTCCTCGGCAGGTCGCTCGGCCGGGACGCGGCCGGCGGCGGCCAGAATCCGATCGAGCCGGCCAAGCTCGCGAGCGCCATTCTGCATGGGCCGCATGTCGCCAATTTCGCCGACGCCTATGCGCTGCTCGACGCCGCCGGCGGCGCGGCGCCGGTGCGCGATGCGCGCGAACTCGCCGAAACCTTGGCGACGCTCTTTGGCGACGGCGGCAAGTTGCGCGCCATGGCCCGCGCCGCCGCGCAAGCGGTGGAGAGCCAGACCGGCGCCCTCGAGCGAACGCTGAGGGCGATCGCTCCCTATCTCATCGAAGGGGCGGCGTGAAAGCGCCCGCTTTCTGGGCCGTCGCGCCGCCGAGCCCGCTCGCGCGCGCCTTGCGGCCGGTCGGCGCGGCCTATGGCGGGCTCGTCGCCTGGCGCATGGCGCGGCCGGGCCGGCGCGTCGCCGCCCCCGTGATCTGTATCGGCAATTTCACGGTCGGCGGCGCCGGCAAGACGCCGGCCGCGATCGCGATCGCCAGGCTGCTCATCGCAATGGGGGAGAAGGTCGCATTCTTGTCGCGCGGCTATGGCGGTGGGGCGGGCGCCGACGCGCCGGTCGCCGTCGATCCGCGCCGCCACAGCGCTTTAGAAGTCGGCGACGAACCGTTGCTTCTCGCCCGTATCGCGCCCTGTTTCGTCGCGCGCGATCGCGTCCGCGCCGCGCAGACCGCCATCGCCGGCGGCGCGAGCGTGCTGGCGCTGGACGATGGCTTGCAGAATCCCTCGCTCGCCAAGGATTTCAGCCTCGCTGTGATCGACGGCGCTTACGGCTTCGGCAATGGTCTTTGCCTGCCGGCGGGACCTTTGCGCGCGCCGCCGGCTGCGCAATGGCCGCATGTGTCGATGGCGGTCGTCGTCGATGCGCCGGATCGCGCCG
>DASZFX010000212.1:0-5909 GCA_035939375.1 Roseiarcus sp. | reverse complement strand
GCCGAACGCCCTCATCACCGCGCCGACCGCGCCCGCCGTCGTCGTGGCGCGGTCATATTCCGGCGGGCGCAAGGCGCCGCCCATGAAAACCGCCTCGTTGCGCCAGCGCATGGCGCTTGGCTCCGGCGCGAAAGCGGCGAAATGGAATTCTTTCGCGCCGGTTTCGGCCGCGATGCGAGCGGCGTTCCGCCGCGTGATGTCGCCGCCCGGCATGACGGCGATCGGGCCGGCCCGCGCGATGAGTTGGCGGATCAGCGGCGCCCCTTCGAGCACGCTCGGCGCCTGGCCTGAAGTCAGCAACCGATCGACGCCGAGACGGATCAGCGCATCGAGACCGGCGAAAGGATCGCGCGAGACGTCGAAGGCGCGATGGAACGTCACCGCCATAGGCCGCGCCGCCGCGATCAATTCGGCGCTCCGCGTTTGATCGATGCCGCCGTCCGCGTCGAGCAAGCCGATCACTACGCCGTCGGCGCCGGCTTCCTTCATCGCCGCGACGTCGCTTCGCATCACCGCAAATTCATCCTCGCCATAGAGAAAATCGCCGCCGCGCGGGCGGATGATGACATGAACCTTGAGGCGCCCTTTGGCCGCCGCGACGGCCTGGCGCGCCATGCCGACCGATGGCGTCACGCCGCCCTCGATCAGGCTCGCACAAAGCTCGACCCTGGCCGCGCCGGTCTCGGCCGCGGCTTTGACGCCGGCGATACTGTCGGTGCAGATTTCAAAGATCGGCATTCGAGGCCCCATCAAGGCTTTCTGGTCACGGCCAGCGATCATAAACGAACAGGAAGCGCAATCGCGCAAAATCGCTGCGGGTCCGGACCACGAGGCGAAGCGTCCCTGTTTACGGTCTGATTTCGAGCAGCCTGTTGCAGGACGCTCTGGCGATCGAACCCTCGTTTCGCATGCGCGTACCGTAAGCCCTGCGGGAGTAACGCAAAGAACGGCTTTTTTCCATGATCGCCTTCGAGCATCTCAGCAAGACATACGGGGCGTTCACCGCGGTCAACAATCTCGACCTGTCGATCGAGCGGGCGGAGGTCTTCGGCTTTCTGGGACCAAACGGCGCTGGCAAGACCACGACCATCCGCATGATGATGGGCATATTGGTCCCGACCAGCGGGCGCATCGTCATCGACGGACTGGATTGCCAAAGGGACCGCGTCGCTCTGAAGCGCCAGGTCGGCTATCTGCCGGACAATCCGACCTTCTATGACTATCTGCGCGGCCGCGAGATCCTCGAATTCGTCGGCGAGATGCACGGCCAATCGCGAGCCGAAGCTCAAAAGCGGGCGGACGCGCTGCTGGATGAATTCGCGCTCGGCGACGCTTCCGAGGAATTCGCAGTCAATTATTCGATGGGCATGAAGAAGAAGCTCGGCCTCGCTTGCGCTCTCATTCACGATCCCTCCGTCCTCATCCTGGACGAGCCGACCAATGGGCTTGATCCGCGCGCCTCGCTCGAAGTGCAGGAGCGGCTGCGCCGCAGCGCCACCGAGGGCAAGACGATTTTCCTCTCGACTCATCTCCTCGACATGGCGCAGCGCCTCTGCGATCGCGTCGCCATTATCGACAAGAGCAATCTCGTCGCTGCGGGGCCGCTCGACGAGTTGCAAGAGCGGCTCGATCCCGGCGGCACGCTGGAAGAGGTTTTCCTGAAGGTGACGGATGGCCACGAGAGCGATGGAAGCGTCGTCTAGCGCCATTGGGCTCTGGCGCGCCGCCTGGCTGCTGAGCCGCCTCAGGCTGCGCCGGCAATGGAATCAACTCCTCACGGCCTATCGCTTCCGCAAATCAGCCACGGCGAGGACCGCCACGGCGAAAAAATCCGCAGGCGCCTCGTTCTTCGCAGTCTTCATCGTGCTGATGATGATCTTCAATTGCGGCAATCTCTCGTACCGCAGCCTCGCCAATATGCAGAAGACGCTTGGCGAGACCGAGGTCTACAAGCAGGTGAAGCGCGGCTGGCTCGGCGTGAACACCGCGCCGGTGACCGAGGACGTCGCCGCGCGCCTCTCGCTCAAACCCCCACATGGCGCGCTGATCGCGGGCCTCATCGACGGCGGCGCGGCCAAGCCGGCCGGACTTCTGCCCGGCGACGTCATCGTCAAATTCGCCGGCAAATACGTCAGGGACGCTGGCGATCTGCAGCGCTTCACTTTGGCGACGCGGGCCGGCGCCGAGGTCGCGATCGCGCTTGCGCGTCCGGGCGGCGAGCAGAGCAAGATCGTCAAGCTCGGAATTTGGCCCGACGACGCCAAGCCCATCCTGCGCGCCATCGCGCCGGCGGCGGGCGCCGTCCTTGCGCCCGGCGTTCTCAACGGCGCCGCGCTCGCCGCGACCCTTCTGCTTCTTTCGGCGTTGTTCATGACGCTGGCGGCCCGCGAGATCGCGCAGCCCGAATGGGATTTCGAATGGCTGGCGACGCTGCCCTTGCCCCTGCCGACGCTGCTTCTCAGCCGGATGACCGAGCGCGCGCTCACCAATGCGCCGGGTTTGGTGCTGCTCGGCGCGTTCCTATCGACGCTGGCTTTCGAATGCGGCTATCGGTGGTCGGCGCCGCTCTTCGGCCTGTCGCTGGCGCTGGCGTTGCTTTTCGTCGTCGGCGCTTTGCAAACCCTGGTCGACACGGGCCTGCGCCTGACGTTGGCCCCGGCCAAACTTAAGAATCTGCAAGCCGTAGTGTCGATCATCGCCGGACTGCCGTTGCTGCTCGCCATCTCCATGTCCGTGCGCGACAATGTTTTCGTCTTCGGTTGGGCCGCGGCCTTGCCCGAATGGGCGACTTATCTGCCGCCCGGCCTCGCCACGCGGGCGCTTGCGGCGGCTGACGCGGGCGCTGCGGCGCGGTGGAGCGCGCTGATGGTCGGCGAGATCGTCGCTCTCGCGATCGTCATCTATGTCGTCCTTTTACGCCAATTGCGCTTCGGCGTCGTCGCCGCGGGCGCGAGAGAAGCCGTTGTTCGCGCGCCGCGAGCGCGGCAGGCTGCGCCGGCCCCGGCTCGACGGGGGCTGTTCTCGGCTGTGCAGCGGCGCGAGTTGCGCCTTCTCAGCCGCGATCGCGCCTTCATGGCGCAGACGCTTCTGCTCCCCGTCGTCATGGTGGGCGCGCAGGTCTTCATCAATGTGAAAAGCAATATTCTCGTCGGCGCGATCGATCATCCGGAGAACCTTGCCGCGATCGCCTTCGCCCTCGCCGCCTATACTTTGATGCTTTCCGCGTTCCAGACCGTCAACGCCGAGGGTCAGGCTTTGTGGCTTCTTTACAGCGTGCCGCAATCGCTCGAAAAAATTCTGCGCGAAAAGGCCGCGTTGTGGGCTGTCGCCGCGACGGCTTATCCGCTCCTCATCTTCGCGGTCGCCATTGGCGCCGCCAGCTATGTCTCGACGCAATTCGTCACGACCACGGCGGTCGTACTCCTCGGCCCGCCGATATTCGCTGTGATCGCATCCGCGCTCGGCGTCTTCGCCAGCGACCCGCTGGCGCAAGAGATCCAACGCCGCGTCCGCCCGACCTACATCTATCTCTATATGGTTCTGGCTTCGTTTTACGCCTATGCGGTCTATGCCAGCACGATATGGCAGCGCGCGGCCGTGGTGATCCTGACTGCGCTGTTGGCGCTCGCGCTATGGCAAAAGGCGCGCGACCAATTCGACTATCTTCTCGACCCGTCCGCCTCGCCGCCGGCGCGCGTATCGGCCGCAGACGGCTTGATCGCCGCATTGATGTTCTTCGTACTGCAAGCGATGGTCATCGTCATCTTCCAGCTCAACGACGTCGTCATCGCCGCGCCGCAAATCTGGATCGCATTCTCCACCGCCGGCGCTGCGACCTATGGCGCCATGCGGCTCGTCTATTGGCGCACCAAGGCCGCCGGCGTCCCCGGCCTGATCGGCGCCGATGTCAGGCGCGCCCTGCTTTGGGGCGCCGGAGGCGGCCTGGCCGCCGCTCTCGTCGGCGTCGCTTATCTCATCGTCATCGCCCGGCTCGGCTGGTTCCCGGCGGCCCCCGGCGGCGCGCTTGCTTTGACTCCGACCACCATGATTTGGCTCGGCGCGCTTGCGGTCGCCGCGGCGCCGGTCTTCGAGGAATTCATATTCCGCGGTCTGATCTTCGGCGGATTGCGTCGCTCGCTCGGCCTCGGCGGGGCGATGCTCGCCAGCGCCGCGGTCTTTGCGATCGTCCATCCGCCAACGTCGGTCGCGCCTGTTTTCGTCCTCGGGCTCACAGCCGCGCTGGTCTACGAGCGAACTAGGATGCTGGCGGCGCCGATGGCCGTGCATGCGATCTACAACGCCGTCATCCTCGCCTTCCAGTGGAGCGTCATGCAATAGTCAGCTGGCGTAGACCGGGCTGGACGGTCGCTTTGCAGATGCGCCGATACGCGCCGCGACGGCAAGATCAAAGAAACGAGGCGAGGTCGCAACCCATGCACAAAGGCGGCGTCCATGGCCTCAAGTTCAATGTCCTTGGCGCCGTCGTGCTTGCTCTATGCGTCACGGCGGTCGTCACCGCTCTGGAGCGGCTTCATCTTCTGCCGCACGAGCCCGACAAATTCATCTACGACTGGAAAGTCTCTCTCCTGTCCAAGACGATCGCTGCGCAGCGACGCGACATCGCGATAATCTATATTGATGATGCGAGTCTGTCTCGCTACCCCTATAAATCGCCTATCGACCGCGCCCTGCTTGCCGCAGTCATCCGAGCGGTCGACAGAACCAAGCCGAAAGCGATCGGCGTCGATATCATTTTTGATCGACCGACCGAACAAGACCGCGACGACGCCTTGCTCGACGCGCTTCATCAGGCGCATAGCCCGATCGTCTTGATTCGAACAGATGCGAAGGAGAGCGGCGTGCGGCGACGGGCGCTGGAATGGCAGGAGCATTTTCTTAAAAGCGCCGACAAGATCGTCGCCAATCCATTCCTCGGCGCCGAGGATTCCTCGCTTTCGCTCAGCGATTACGTGATCCGCGACATGGCGGCGTTCGATGAGCGCGACGATCGCTATCCGCCGTTCGCTCTGGCGCTGGCGAGGATCGCCGGCGACCGCCAATATCCCGCAAATCAGTTGATCGATTGGCTTCTACCCCCCGCGGACGGACGCGAAGTCTTCCTGACTTTCGTCGCGCCGGCGCTGGACAAGGTCTCGGCCGCCGACGATGGCGACGAGCTTGTTCCCCCGTTCATGCAGAAAGCTCTGTCCGATAGAATCGTCATTATCGCCGGCGACATGGCGGGCGTCGATTGGTATCGCGTTCCTATGACCGTCTCGAACAATTTGGAAGTTCCCGGGGGGTACATCCATGCGCAAATCATCGCCCAAATTTTGGACGGGCGGCAAATTAGAGATCTGCCTGAAGCGCTGACGATAGCAATCGTTTTTATAACAACGTTCTTTCTCTACTTTGCAATCGAAACGCTGGGGGAGAGGCATCCCGAGATCATCGTCGAATTTGCAGTTATCGGGCTCGCGATGCTGTTCGGCGTCTTGTTGTTTTGGCTCTTTCGCGTTAATTTTCCGAGTTCGCAATTGGCCATGGTTTGGCTTCTGGCGGCATTGAGCGGAAAATATACGAGCGCGGGTCTCAGTCGAATCCAAAATCGCCTTTTTGGAGAGTGACGCCATGCCGATTCAGCGCCGATTTCTGATTGCCGCCTGCGTCGCCGCAGCCGCGATCATTCAATCATCGCGAGCCTTCTGCGATTTCATCATCGTAAGCTCCGAGTCGCCGAAATTCGCCGTCGGGCAAAAATTTTCCGATTCTGCTGAAATCGACATTGAAGACCAAGATCAGGTCAGAGTCATGGATCAATCGTCAGGAGAGACCAAGCTCCTGGAGGGACCTTACAAAGGTACGATCCCCGCGTATAAAGCCTGTCAATCCGCCGACCGGGCGAGTGG